>CAZAZB010000260.1:0-6285 GCA_964489485.1 uncultured Pseudomonadales bacterium
ATTGACTATGGATCAGCAATCTAACCCAGGAAGGGTGTTGGTAGGCGTAGTAATCCGCAACTTTATGATTCGCGAAGTCCCGGTGTCTGGCTTCTTCCTGGAACAAGTGGTCGTCGTAGTCGTAATCGTAGAGAGTCGTGAAGTCCAGTAGGCTTTTGCCTTCGGCCATTGATTCATTAAGGTAGAGATAGTCTTCTCCGATCCCTGATGTAAGCAAACTGGCCCAGTTAAGCATATTCAATTGTGGCAAGGGAACGTCATCCCATGTCTCGTCGACTTTATCGGTACTGCATCGAATATGTAACAAACGGTCAAGCAAGACACGCCGGACTTTTTTGCAAGAATCTCCATTCATTGTTGTACGAAAGCGTTCTTGCTGCTCCGTGGGCCAGGCATGGTAATTCGGGTCTGCTACCATTAGCGCCTGCCGGGCTGCTGCGGCAATTTGAGCTTTATCGATTGAGCTAAGTTTATATTTTGTTTTCGTCATTGGGTTTGCGCGCCATTATCCAGCGAAGGCGTTCTAAATTTTAGAGATTTCTATCTGGAGGTCTGAGCGTAGATACTTGTTGTGTAAGGTCTGTGATGTGCACTCGGACAACAAACTGCGTACTGATAAAACATGAATCTGGCTATCGACCTTTCGCTTCGCTGCAAGGTCTACCGCCGTTCGTGTTTTTACCTATGGTAAAAACCACAAACCTGTCTCTCGCTGTTTCGCTTCGCTAAAACAGCTGCCGACATATCTGGCTTTCGGGTTTTGCTGCGCAAATACCTTTCGCCATTCATGTTTTGCGCCTGCGGCGCAAAACATGAATTTGGCTACCGACCTTTCGCTTCGCTGTAAGGTCTATCGCCGTTCGTGTTTTTACCTGCGGTAAAAGCCACAAACCTGGTGGAGGTGGAGGGAGTCGAACCCTCGTCCGTCAGTTCTCTGCCTTCGGCTCTACATGCTTAGTTCGTCTATTGTTTAACCTTTCACTGGCCCGGCGAGCAGGGATTAAAAGGCGAGCTTGCTTTAAGTTCAACTGCTTTAACCACAAGCGGGGTCTGACAGCGGTCCCATGAGTCGTGCACCCGGTTTGAATTCATGGGCAAATTCGCCCCGGGTCAAGCTAACCTAAATCGTACTTAAAAGAGCCGAAGCCCTTAAAATAGTCTCTAAGCAGCTAGCGCATAGTTTTCGTCGTTGGCAACTATAATAAGTTACAGCGATTGATTTACGAGAGTCACTACCCTCTCGGCATGCACCTTAGGGTTCGCAACCGGCGTCGAAGCCAGGTCACCCCCAGTTCCCGGATAGTTACTCCGGGTCGCGAATTATACGTTAAATTCACGTTCTTTGTCTCAAGTTTGACCGCTAGTCAGCCAAATCATTCAATATTTACAGGTTATAGGTCATTATTCTGTTTTTGTAGAAGGGGTAGAAAATCATGTTTGTCAGAACAGCTTTTTTAAAGATAGTGTGGATAGCCGCGCTGATCTTTTCATTCTCACTTGTCGGGTGTGGTGGCGATGAGTCCGGGGCGGCGAATGCCAGTGAACCCGAATCGATGGAATCCGATGCCGCTCCGACCTCCGCCGAAACCAAAGAACCGAAGAAGAAAATGTTTGCCAAAGAACAGCAGCTGATCAAGGATGCCAAAGGGATGCAGGCATTGTTGGATCAGGACGCTGACAGGAAGAAAGACGCAGTTAAGAATATGAATTAGGAAAGCTGTCGGGCCGTTGAGCCATATTTCGATCTTTTCTAATCTTGATTGTGCGTTTTTAGTATCCGGGACTTGTCCCTGTTCCATTCCCGCTCTTTGATGGACGCTCGTTTGTCGTGCTCTTTCTTTCCCGTCGCCAATGCGATTTCGCACTTCACCTTGTTGCCCTTCCAATAGAGCGCAAGCGGGATACAGGTCTGGCCTTTTTGCTGGGTGGCACCAATGAGTCTGGCAATCTCTTTTCTGTGCAGTAATAGCTTTCTTGTGCGCTGGGGGTCAGCGGTGACGTGGCTGGAAGCGGTAATGAGTGGGATAATGTTGCAGCCAAGCAAAAATGCTTCGCCATCTTTCAGAAGGATATAAGTATCCGTGAGCTGCGCCTTGCCTGCTCGTAATGATTTAACTTCCCACCCTGTTAACGCCAATCCTGCTTCAAACTTCTCGTGAAGTTCATATTCGAACCTCGCTTTCTTGTTCTGCGCGATGGAGCCTGGGCTGGTTTTTTTCTTCTTGGCCATGATTGTCCCTGTTGGGGGCGCCATTATAGGGCAGTAATCAGTTGAGGCAAGGTGGTAAATCGCTGACAATAAGGCATTGCAAAAACAACAATAAGGTAGAGGTATGGCGGCAACTGAATCCGTGCATGGAATGTGGTCTTCGCGATTGATGTTTATCCTGGCAGCCGCAGGATCTGCTGTCGGTCTGGGTAACATCTGGCGATTTCCCTATCTGGCAGGTGAAAATGGCGGTGGTGTTTTTGTACTGGTCTATCTTGCCTGCATCTTTCTGATCGGCATTCCCATTATGTCTTCCGAAATTTTGCTCGGTCGTGCTGGCAGGCAGAGCCCGATCAACACCATGCAGGATCTAACCGCCAAATCAGGGGCGCATCCTCTATGGCAAATTGTCGGCTGGATGGGTGCGCTCGCCGGGTTCATGATTCTCTCTTATTATGCGGTGATCGCCGGTTGGGCAATTTCCTATATCTTTCAGATGGGCTCAGGTTCATTCGTTGGTGCGGATGCCACATATGCAACCGAGGCCTTTGCATCTTTTACAGGTGACGTATGGTCGGTTGTTGGTTGGCACACGCTATTTATGACGTTAACGATATTTATCGCGGCCAGGGGTGTAGGCGAGGGATTGGAAACGACCGTTAAGTACCTGATGCCAGCATTGTTTTTTCTGCTTATCGTCCTCGTTATCTATGCCGCAACGACCTCCGGTCATTTTATGGAAGGGGTTTCTTTTCTCTTTTCAATGAACCTCGAAAAATTTAGCTGGGGCGGCGTCTTAAGTGCCATGGGGCAGGCGTTCTTTACCTTGAGTTTAGGCATGGGCGCGATAATGGCTTATGGTGCCTATATGCCGAAAGGCTCATCCATTATTGGGACAGCAACGACAATTGCATTCATTGATACGGGTGTTGCACTCATGTCGGGTCTGATTATATTTCCCCTGGTCTTTGCCAATGGTCTGGAAAGTTCAGCAGGTCCGGGGTTGATGTTTATTACCTTGCCAATCGCTTTTGGGCAGATGGCGGGTGGTCAGGTGTTTGGCGCGGTGTTTTTCATACTTGTCACATTCGCCGCAATCACCTCTTCAATATCGCTAGTCGAGCCTGCGGTAGCATGGGTGGTAGAGAAGCTGAAAATTACACGGGCAACCGGCGCGATTGTGGTTGGCGGGGTAGCCTGGTTGGTGGGTCTGGGCAGTGCCTTTTCAACCAACATATGGGCGGAAGTGAAGCTCGTGGGTGATATGACATTTTTCGATACAATGGATTTCATATCGAACAATATCATTTTGCCGTTAGGCGGTATGCTTATTGCCATCTTTGCCGGGTGGATACTGGACAAGAAAATTGCTGAACACGAGATGGAGCAGGATATGAAGTACTACGCCTATTGGCGGATATTGACACGGTTTGTTGCACCCACCGCAGTCGCTGTGGTTTTTGTGCTGTCCTTTGTCTAGACGCCAGGGTTGTTTGGCCGGGAATCGCTCTAATTGAAATCATTCGAATGGAAATTACCCGAATTGAAAGCGACCGGCTTGAAAGTAGCCAATGCGTAAGGTTGAACGAAATGCATTGATGCCCTTCTCTGCACAGCAGATGTTCGATGTTGTTAACGACATCGGAAGCTATTCGCAATATCTTCCATGGTGTGTCGCGAGCGAAGTACTGGAACAATCTGAAAGTCAGGTGGTGGCGAGACTCGAAATTGCCAAGGGTGGAATGCGCCAGAGCTTCACGACCCGTAATGAACTGGATGCGCCATATCACATGAGCATGTCACTACTGGAAGGACCCTTCTCCAAATTGCAGGGTGATTGGTATTTCAAACAGCTCGGCGATGATGGCTGTAAGATTGAGATGACCTTGAGCTTCGATTTTGATAACAGGCTAATGAATGCGACGCTTGGTAAAGTCTTCAGTGCCGCTGCGGATAAACTGGTAGACGCGTTTTGTGCCAGAGCAGATTCGATTTATGGTTAAGGAGGTCACCATTCCGATTGTTGTTAGCTACGGTGTTTCTGATCCAGACTGCTTGATTGATCTTAATGTACCTGGTTCCACAACTCTGAAGGAGGCGGTCATTCTCTCGGGGATTGTAGACCGGTTTCCCGAGATCGATCTTGCCACGGCGCGAACCGGAATATTTGGGCAGTTGGCGCCGCTAGAACAGGTTCTGAAAGCCCATGACCGTGTAGAGATCTATCGCCCTCTTCTTGTGAACCCAAGGGAGGCGCGACGACTGCGTGCGGAGAAAAGCAGAATTGAAAGGAAAGGAGTTTAGGGAACCTCTGAATAAGTCCTATTTCCGCCAGCGCGGTGTTGGTACACTTCAGCCAAATCTCGCGAATCTAGAGCGCATTCGCGATTTTGTCTTCAGCATACCGCCTTGCTCTGACCAAAATATAACCTTATTCAGAGGTTCCTTGGATGAGCCTGGGCAGGGTTAGACAATTTTGTCTGCGATTTGTTTTGCCACTTCGCTGGGTAAGAAATCACCCTCGAAGTAGCTGAGTCGTTCATCGAGAAAGTGTAATACAAGCACTCGCCTGATCACCTGCCCGCCTCCAACCTGTAGCGTGTAAATATATTCCCAGCTCTGTTGATCCAGTGGATCGTCAATGACAGGGTTGCCCAGAACGAAACGTACCTGGCTTCGTGTCATACCCGGTTTGAGCTTGTCGACCATTATCTGGGAGATCACATTGCCTTGCTGGATCGTAATACGATGGACGCCGGGGAAACGGAATGTTGAACATCCGCTCGTTGCCAAGATTATTGTAAGAACGAGTGCTGATTTCATTGCTGGGCTATAGAGATACTTTTTTAGTGTTTGGGTTTGGTGTCTAGGAAGACTCTTAATGTAAACAGATTATGTAAATAGTCCGTGTAAATAGTCCGTGTAAAGAGATCGAGTAGACTTTCCGCGATGTTGTTGTTAAAAAACCTGAATTTAGCCTGTAACTAATTTCTCCGCGAGGAGCTAGTTGGTTATAATCGTTCCTTCTCATTAGCCGGATCCGTTCAGGAAATGGATTGTAGCTGATTCCCTGACTTCCCTGTAGAAAAAAGGTACTTAACGCATGACCGCAGAATCCCAGGAAATTAGAAATGCAGGGTTAAAGATAACCCATCCAAGAATTAAGATTCTGCAAATTCTTGAAAGTTCACCGGTCCGTCACCTGAGTGCTGAAGATGTGTATAAGTGCGTTCTGGAGAAAAACGAAGAAATCGGCCTTGCGACGGTTTATCGCGTGTTAACCCAGTTTGAAGAAGCTGGTCTGGTTTCTCGTCATAACTTTGAAGGGGGTCATTCTGTTTTCGAGCTGGCCCAGGAAGACCACCACGATCATATCGTATGTGTTAAGTGTGGCAAGGTTGAAGAGTTCCGGGATCATGGTATCGAGGAACGTCAGGAAGCTGTGGCAGCGAAGCTTGGTTTTGAGCTGACCGACCACCAGCTAAATATGTATGGGCTGTGCCCTGCCTGTAGGTAATACGATCATTTCAGGCTTGTGAGGAAGCAAACATCTCGCGTGCATGCGCCAGTGACTGATCTGTCATTTCTATACCACCGAGCATCCTGGCAATTTCTGCCACTTTGTCGGCATCATTCAGTTCGCGAACTTCTACGCTGGTGCCCTTTGAGTTTCCGGATTTGACGACCTGTAGGTGGTGGTGACCTTGCGCTGCAACCTGGGGTAGGTGCGTGACACAAATAATCTGTGCCTGATCGCCGAGCCCTCGTAGTAGATTCCCGACCACTTCAGCAGTCGCACCGCCGATGCCCACATCTACCTCGTCGAATACCAGGGTAGGTGTTTTGGAGGTGTTGGCCGTCACCACCTGAATGGCAAGGCTAATTCGTGACAGTTCACCACCAGAGGCAATTTTGTTTAATGATCCAGCTTGCTGGCCTGGGTTCGTACTGATCTTGAACTCGATGTCTTCCAGGCCGTTGGCAGATAGTTCGTTTGCGGGAAATGCAGTAAGAGAGACTTTGAAAACTGCCCCTGCCATGCCGAGATCGGTGAGTTTTGTGGAAACGCCCTTCTC
>CAZAZB010000261.1:0-6247 GCA_964489485.1 uncultured Pseudomonadales bacterium
TCTCTTCTTAAGATAAGAAACCACTCTACCAGAATCAGATTAGGTACCCATGAAATCCATGCTGTGGCAGGGTAGGCTGCTTCAAAGGGAATGTCATTCGCGGCAAATAGACCAAGATATATTCTTAAGGTGACGGCGCCAAATGCCATGGCATAGTTACGCATCATCCACTCTTTGTGTTCCTGAACGCGCCCGTTGCGAATCAAGGTAAAAGCACGAGCGCCAGAAAAGAGCCACAAAATAGCCAGGAGCCCGAAACCGAAGTGTGCAACGATGCCGCCATCGGAGACCGGTGCCAGTATCAACCCACCGATTCCCCCAATCAGAACAAAGGAGAGGTAGGTTCTGCCTAGCCATCGATGGGCATTTATGTAACGGGTTCTTAATCGAGTCCAGAACTGAAGCGCGCCTGTTAAAAGGACAATTCCACCGCCAACGATGTGCATGGTGGAAGCAATATACATCTCATCGAACCGGGCGTGGAACATAGGGTCACCTGCGACCCGTGCCTGAAAAGCAAATGCATAGAGCCCGATGGCGATACTTAGGATGGTCATAAGAATCAGAGCGAAGGTACCTAATGGCCTCTTTATTCCGGTGAGGGAACTGGTCACGGTGTTGGAGATGGTTGTGTTCGGGGTCATTGTGAATTCCGTATAGATTGATTGCAGTACATCTTGACAGTGGAAAGATGGTATTTTCACTGTTATTTTGACAATGTCAAGATTAAAGTAGGAAAAACGAATATTGGAGATCAGTTTGAGCGACACAAAGCGCTATCATCATGGAGACTTGCGCTCTGCCCTACTTGCCGCTGGTGAGTCGGTCCTCTCGGAAATGGGCTTGCGTGGCTTCACCTTACGCGAATGTGCGCGAAGAGCAGGTGTGTCTCATGCTGCGCCAAAACATCATTTCGGCGGGGTTAAAGGATTTCTGACATCTATTGCGGTGCTGGGTTATGGTCGTCTTACCGAAAGACTGAGAAAGGAATTGAAGCGGGCAAATACGCTTCAAGAAGAATTTTATGCGACGACTCATGCTTATGTCGGCTTCGCAGAGGATTACCCTGAACACTTTCGGATCATGTTTCGCGCCGACCTGATAGATATGCAGGCAGCAGATATGGTGGAGGCATCGGCGGAAGCTTTCACGGAGCTTACGAATGTGATCTTGCGCCAGCGAGGTGAAGACGAGGTGACGATTGAAGACACGAAACATCGTGAACTGGGTCAGTCTGTTGGCCTGGATATTATCATCGGTTGGAGCCATATCCATGGCATGGCTCATTTGATGCTGGAGAACCGGATGGGGAATCCATCACCCTCGCTGCGTAAGACGATGATGACGACTTCAGCGAACAGGCTATCCGGTTTGTTACAGGTAGCAAAGAGTAGACCAGAAGCGACTAAAGATTAGAAACTGCTTAAGAAACCAGAATGGAATCAGATAACGATTTAAGCCTGCTCAACTATGTGGATCTAATGGTCGAACTACGTCAATGCAAGCTATGTGACAAGGAATTGCCTTGTGGCGCCAGGCCGGTTGTACAGGTAAGTCAGTCGGCAAAGCTTCTGATTGTCGGTCAGGCACCCGGAATTCGTGTTCATGAAACAGGCATTCCGTTCAATGATCCGAGTGGTGACCGGCTGCGAGATTGGTTGGGGCTGGATAAAAATGATTTCTACGATGAAGAGCATGTGGCCATAGTCCCAATGGGTTTTTGTTACCCGGGTACTGGCAAAGGTGGTGACCTTCCGCCCAGAACTGAATGTGCACAAACCTGGCGAAAGCCATTGCTGCAGAAGCTAACCAATGTGGAGCTAACACTGGTGATTGGCCGTTATGCTATAGACTGGCATCTACCAGACTGCGGCAGGTCTACCGTCGCGGCGATAGTGAAGGGCTGGAAGAACAATGATCCTGGAATCATTCCTTTACCGCACCCGAGCCCCAGAAATAATCGTTGGCTGAAACAAAATAGCTGGTTTGAAACTGAGTTAGTCCCTTATCTGAAAGAGCGAGTGGCTGCGTTAAAGATCAATTCCAGCAGATTTTCTCGCTGATCTGCCGCTCATTGCTAATCTTGATTCAGTTAAAGGTCATCAACTAGTAAACATTCGTGACCGGCGTTAATATTGTGTGGACTACTGTTGCCGTTAAGAATGGGGGAAGGGGAAAGCAATTGCCAACATTTACTTATGATCAAACAAGTATCTATTACGAAGAATATGGCGAGGGTTTCCCGATTCTTCTATTTGCTCCTGGGGGCATGCGATCGGCGATAAGCTATTGGGCTGGCTCGCAATGGAATCCGATTGACGTACTCTCTTCTCAGTATAAGGTCATTGCCATGGATCAGAGAAATGCCGGGCAATCGACCGCGCCTGTGGGTGCCTGGGATGGTTGGAACACTTATACAGAAGATCATATTCGGTTAATGGACCATCTGGATATCGATCGTTGTCACGTGTTGGGTGGTTGTATCGGTGGACCCTACTGCTTCGGAGTGATGGAATCTGCTCCTGGCAGGATATCGTCAGCGATATTGCAGCAGACAATTGGGCTAGATGGTAATCGCCAGGCATTTTACGAGATGTTTAACGGTTGGGCAGAGGGGCTAAAAGAAAACCATCCTGAAATGTCTGACGACGATTGGGCCCAATTCAGATCCAATATGTACGATGGCGATTTTGTCTTCAATGTCGATGAGGCATTCGTTCAGGCATGTGAAGTGCCCATGTTAATTTTGATGGGAAGTGACTTATATCATCCTGAATCAACATCACGAGATATTGCCAGACTGGCACCAAATTCGACGCTGGTGGAGCAGTGGAAGGATCCGGAAGCCGATAATACAATAGAGGTCGTTTTCGATTTTCTTAAGCAGAATTCCCCTGAATAGAGTTCTCGCGTGATGGCCCAGGATTGATGAACGCCGGTTATCGAATTGCTTATGGCGGCTGTCAGGAATTCTATGATATTCAACCTGATCTGGTTACCTACGGTAAGGCTGTTGGCGGGCTGATGGTTTGGTTTGAGATTAACTGGTTACAGGGCAGCCAGCCATGGACATGAATGAATAATTGGCTTTAGCCGCAGACCAGAGAATACAGGCACGGCGAATGTAGAGCGGCAACGAGATTCTTGTGCTGTTGAATGTTGCCTGACGCTATCAGAAAGATATCACTGGTTTTGATCGTGTCATAGAGTTGTTAGAAATCGATTGGAAAATTGGGAGTTCTCTAGATGCTGTTATTTTAATATTAGCGGAGGATGGTATTAGTGGGCAAAGTGCCGATGACGAATTACTGGCAGCAGCTAATACCTAGTCTATCAACGTCTGGTAGATTCTTGCTCTTAGCTCACGGCGGATTGGATAGGTTGATGAAGGAATTAATTGTGTCAGGAATACGACATACAATTCCTCCAGAGGGTCAATCCAGAAAAAAGTGCTTGCCGCACCGCCCCAGTGGAATTCGCCTTTTGACGTAATGGTTTGTGCTGTAACTGGATCCAGGACGACGGCACCACCAAGGCCGAAACCAATACCATCGTAGCTTGTTTCGCTCCACACTGGCTGACCCATAGCAGCCATATCACGGCCTTCAGGTAGATGGTTCTGACGCATATATTCAACGGTTTTTCGACTGAGTAGCCGTTTGCCATTTAGTTCACCGCCGTTTAGGAACATCTGACAAAACTGCGCGTAATCATGCATGGTGGAGGTTAACCCACCACCACCAGAAAAGAATGTAGCGGGCGATAGATACCTGCTTTTAGACGCAGTCTCCTGAAGTTTCAAACCACCTTCTCGACTAATGTTAGCCGCGGCCGTACTACCGACGTTGGCCAGGCCAGCACCAGAGATTGGGCTGTACATTGCGGTGAACCTGTCGTGATTTTTCTCTTCCACATGGAAGCCAGTGTCAGTCATTTCAAGCGGTTCAAAAATCCTTGTCCTGAAAAACGCCTGCAACGACATGCCCGACCAGACCTCGACCAGACGGCCGAGTAGGTCAGACGAAATACTATAGTTCCACTGGCTCCCCGGATCACAGATGAGCGGTATGGTTGCCACCTTTTCTGCCCAGTCCTTGAGCGTCATAGAGTCATTGCTTTCTACCAACGCTCGATACCTGGCATCCACTGCATTGACTCTCATAAAACCATAGGTCAAACCAGAGGTATGTGTCATCAGGTGTTTAACGGTCATCTGTGTTGCGGCTGACCTCGTGTCAGAAATATCTCCACTCTGCCAGACCTCCATGTCTGCAAAGGAAGGGATAAATTTCGAGACCGGATCATCCAGCTGGAAGTGACCCTCTTCATACAACATCATCGCAGCGACTGTCGTTATCGGCTTGGACATGGAGAAGATCCGCACGATTGAATCTTCTGCAAATGGCTTTTCAGTTTCCACCTCTGAATTACCTGATGTCTGGAAGTAGGTTATTTTTCCACGACGGGAAAATAGAACGCTGCATCCGGCCAGGCGCTCAGAATTAACTTGCTCGTTTAACCACTCGGTTACTCTTGTTAGTCTTTCAGATGACACGCCAACTGATTCAGGGTTTGTAATATCCATGGTGTTAATTCTGCCTAGACCTTTTAGTAGTCAATAAATATTAGTTAAAAAATAAGAATAGATCAGTCGTCTGGCCAAGTGCCAGTAAAATGACCTGGGCTTATGGCGACACCTGCGATTCCAGAATCAAGGACCTTTAATCCACGGCCCCTTCTATTTTCTGGTAGATTTTGTTTTTCGGGTTGGTAGGGCTGCCAGTGGGTCATCAGGCCAGGGGTGTTTTGGATATCGACCTTTCATGTCTTTTTTTACATCGTGATAGGAACTCTGCCAGAAGCCTGCCAGATCCTGTGTTACCTGCAACGGTCTACCGGCTGGTGATAATAGATGGATAAGTAAAGGTACTCTGCCGCTGACAACCGAGGGAGTATCCATGCAGCCGAACATTTCCTGCAATTTTACTGCCAGCACGGGTGGAGACTGAGTGTAGTCAATCGCGATGCTTGAGCCCGAAGGGACCTTCAGGCGGGATGGCGCCAGTTCTTCTATCTGTTGCTGCTGCTTCCAGGATAAAGCAGATTGAAGGATGGTTTTTAGATCCAGTTTCTTGAAATCGGACAACAGGCTGATTGGCTGAAGGTATGGCCCTAACCAGTGTTCAAGTGTTGCCAGCAGCTTTTCATCGGTTACGTCTGGCCAGTTAGCATCCGGAAAGGAATGTTGGATCAGGATCATCTTTGCCTGCCATTGTCTCAACTCTGATGTCCAGGGCAGTAGATCAAGACCTTGTTGTCTGATGTGTGCTATCAGCGCAGCCTGTTTTGCTTCAGCCGGAACCGAATCTAGTTTCTTCCGTTTCAGTATCAGCGAGCCGATCATCGAACGCTGTTCTGCCACAAATCGTTTTGTCTTTTTATCCCAATCGGCGACGGTCTGATTTGTCACCAGATATGACAGCGCCGAATCGAATAATTCAGGGTCAAGCAGGGTTGCCGAACGAATAGTATCACCCTGGCTCCTTGTTGAACCGCTAACCTCGGCAACGGCCAGCCAGCTGGATTTTCCAAGCGAAGAGTGACCGATAAGAGCGGCGCTTCTGCCATTGGCCAGTTGATAACCACCTGAATGCCTTCGCCTGGCGATTCGATCAGGGTAGGCGCAAGCGATCAAAAAACCTGATATCTGTGTGCTTGGCAACTTGCGATCCTTCTGCTTTATATTGTGTTGATCCAGATTTTGGTCAAACTGTTGAGCGAGTTGTTTAGTGCGCCTTAACCAGCCTTGATGGAGAGCGGGGCAGGGTGCCTGACCCGTTAAAATTTCCAACCTATCGTTAATGTCGGGTTTTTTATCGAAAGGATCACGATCAGAAAGGAAGCTTGCCAGCAAGGTGCCAACTTGCTGATGCCCAAGTTCTGTAGCACGAAGGAGTAAATGAGCAAGGCGGGGATGCACCGGTAGTGATGACATCATCTGACCATGAGGCGTCAGCCCAAGATGCTTTTCTTTGCCGGAAGTGGCACCTAACGAGGCAAGCAAGGCTAGTGCCTGCTGCCATGGTCCTGTAGGTGGCTGATCCAGCCAGCGAAGCTCATTTGGGTCGCTGACTCCCCATTGTAGTAGCTGTAATGCCAGCGGAGCCAGGTCTGCTATTCTGATCTCAGGTGTTGTGTGTTGGGCGAGTTGTTCCTGTTGGTCAGAAGACCACAATCGATAACAAAT
>CAZAZB010000262.1:0-6235 GCA_964489485.1 uncultured Pseudomonadales bacterium
AAGGGGATGCCGTTGCAGGTATTACAATTCTTTTCATCAATATCCTTGGTGGATTTGGGATAGGCATGTTTTTTCACGATCTGTCTGCCAGCCAAGCGGCAGAAAATTACATACTCCTAACTATTGGCGATGGTCTTGTTGCACAAATACCGGCAATGGTGCTTTCTGCAGCGACCGCCATCATGGTGACCCGGGTATCAGATTCGCAGGACATGGGGCAGCAGGTGGTTTCTCAATTGCTGAGTTCACCTCAATCACTACTAATCACCGCCGGGATATTGGGGGTGATGGGTATCATTCCAGGCATGCCCACTCTGGTATTTCTGTTTCTTGCAGGCGTCCTTGCGTTTGGTGCTTATCTGGCGACCCAACGCGCTGAGAAAAAAACAGCGAGTGAAGAAGAAGTGGCCACGGCGGCACCAGTAGACAAAGAGAATGTCGACCTCAGTTGGGAAGATGTCACCCCTGTTGACATTGTTGGACTTCAGGTCGGATACCGTCTGATTTCATTGGTAGACCAGAACCAGGGTGGTGAGTTATTAGGAAGGATCAAGGGTGTACGCAAGAAACTTTCCCAGGAGCAGGGCTTTCTTATTCAGCCGGTACATATCCGCGACAACCTTGATCTGGAACCCAATAGTTACCGCATTACGCTACTTGATGTACCTGTTGGTGAAGGAAAGATTTATCCAGGCAAGGAGATGGCCATTAACCCCGGTCAAGTGCTCGGTACTTTAGAAGGTATTACGGGGATCGACCCGGCTTTTGGGCTGGATGCGATCTGGATTGACCCGGCTCAAAGTGAGGACGCCCAGTCCAAGGGTTACACCGTGGTTGATGCGGCGACCGTGGTGGCCACTCATCTAAACCATCTGCTCAAAACCCATGCCCACGAACTACTGGGACACGATGAAGTTCAACATCTATTGGACATGCTTGCCAAAGCATCTCCTCGATTGGTGGAAGACCTGGTCCCCAAAACGATTTCTCTTGGAACGGTGCTCAAGGTTATGCAGAACTTGCTGGAAGAAGGTATTTCTATTCGGGATATTCGTAGTATCGCCGAAGCATTGGCGGAGCATGCGTCAAAGAGTCAGGATCCTGACGTCCTAACCGCACAGGTTCGCATCTCACTAGGAAGGCTAATATACCAGCATATCAATGGTATGGCGGATGAACTGTCTGCGATGGCGCTGGATCCGAAGTTGGAACAGATATTGCAATCTACTCTACAAGGACAAGGGAACGAGGTTATCGAACCGGGACTTGCGGAACAAATGATGAAACAGATCAACGACAGTGTTCAGTCAATGGAAGCCCAGGGTCTACCCGCAGTGTTGCTGGTAGGGACACCGATTCGACAATGGATGGCACGACTGATTCGTTCCAATCAACCTTCGCTTCATGTGCTTGCTTATGAGGAGTTGCCCGCGAGCAAGCGAATCAAGGTTGTATCAACAGTAGGTCAGTAGCACTGGGTTAAGGCGACCCGTAAGGAATCCACAAGTGCCGATGGCGCACAAAAGGAAAGAGAAATGGAACTCAAAAGATTTTATGCCGAGGATATGAGCCACGGTCTTCGAACGGTCAAAGCCGAGATGGGAGCTGATGCTGTCATTTTGGGTAGCACTCGTATCGATGATCAGCTGGAAATAGTAGCTGCCATAGACTACGACGAAGCTCTTTATGAAGAGCTTACGGGTAGTTTTGGTCGTGGCAATGAATTGCCGGTCTCCCGGTCAAATCCATCCCCTGTCTCCGCTGATGTCATCAATCTTGAATTTCACCAGGAACTCATCGATCTCAAAGCAACGTTACAAACTGAATTGGCACAACTCAGCGAATACCGAAAACAAAAAGAAGTTCTCCCGACAGACAACAAAAGAAAGGCAGCGACTCCAGCAAAAACAATTCGTAGTCGGATAGATGCGCTTGGTTTATCGCGAGATATTAGTAAAACAATTGCTCAGACCTTTCCTTCATCTCTCGAGACAGTTCCTGAGTGGCAGGATATCTTCGATGCGCTCGGAAATATGCTGTCCGTAGGTGAGGATGAAATATTATCTGATGGTGGCATTGTCGCTCTCGTGGGTTCAACCGGCGTGGGAAAAACGACGACGGTTGCAAAACTGGCTGCGCAGTATGCCTATCGGCATGGCAAGGACAAAGTTGCTCTCATTACAACCGATACATTTCGAATCGGTGGCCAGGAACAATTGGCTATCTTCGGCCGAGCACTGGGTGTGCCTGTCTCTTCGGCATCTACCTCCAGGGAACTTTCCCTGCGGATTCGCGAATACGCCAATTACGATCTTGTGCTCATTGATACTGGCGGTATTAGCCAACGAGATATAGGGCTTGCCGATCACCTTCAGTCTATTAGTAGCGGTTCGGCGAAAATTCAGTGTCATCTTGTTATCTCAAGTACATCAGAGCTGGCACTCACCCAGGAAGTCATTAACGCTTTTCACAAGATCCCCCTCAAGGGTGCCATTGTGACAAAAATTGATGAGGCAGTAACACTGGGGCCTGTACTTTCTGGCCTAATTCGACACAAGCTTCCTGTCTCCTATCTTTGCAACGGACAGGACATTCCGAGAGATATTGCAACTGCCAACAAAAGTGATTTGTTGGGGGTTATGCGAAAACTACTGGAATTATCCAGGCGTCGAAGATCGAGAAGTGCAGGTTCCTTGCCAGTTTCAGCGGGGGTTGCATAAATGAATGGTGCTAACAATGCCACAGTAGAAGATGACCGGGTGGCATCACAGCCCGTTCGAGTCGTCGCGGTTGCTAGCGGTAAAGGCGGTGTAGGCAAAACGAATATCTCCATCAACCTTGCCTGCGAAATGTCACTTCGCGGCAGGTCTGTGATGTTATTAGATGCAGATCTTGGTCTGGCTAATGTGGATGTGTTGTTGGGCTGCAAGCCCAAGGGTAATCTGGAGGATGTTGTTTCTGGCAAGATGACACTGGATGAGATTATTTGTCCTGGCCCGCTTGATATAAACATTATTCCAGCGGCATCGGGTGTCGCACACATGGCGGATCTGTCCGATCAGGAACGCTCGGCCATTATCAATGCCTTCAGCGAATTGAGCCAACCCGTGGATGTATTGATTGTTGATCTGGGGGCCGGTATCTCGGGCAATGTCACTTCTTTCGCCAAAGCGGCGCAAGAGGTTATCGTTGTTGTTTGTGATGAACCCGCCTCAATGACTGATGCCTATGCGCTTATCAAGGTGCTGGCGACCAAACATGGCGTTAAACACTTCCGCATCCTGGCAAACATGATGCCTAACGACGCTGCTGGCTTTGAGGTCTATCAGAAGATTGTCAATACTGCGACAAAGTTTCTGGAAGTTGGCATTTCATACCTGGGTTCAGTACCCATGGATGATTGTTTGAAGAGGGCAGCTCGATCTCAACGGGCTGTCATTGAAGCCTACCCGCAAAGTATGTGTGCAATTTCCTTAAAGAAAATCGCAGAAAAGGTCGATTTGTTACCGATGCCTATGGCTGCGAGTGGACAGCTTGAGTTCTTCGTTGAACGAATGTTGGAATTCTCAGAAAAAATGGGGCGTTGAAGTAATGAATGCAACCATGGCGTATGCCCGTACTGATCGTCAGCTTATTAACGATAGGGTTAATGAGAATTTAACGCTGGTTAAAAGAATCACATTTCATCTGATGGGCAAGTTACCAGCGGGCATTGAGAGTGATGATTTGATGCAGGCTGGGATGATTGGGCTACTCGCTGCAGCGAAAGACTATTCGCCGGACAGGGGTGCGAGTTTTACGACCTATGCAGGGATTAGAATTAGAGGGGCGATCCTGGATGAAATCAGGCATCTCAACTGGTCGCCTCGATCGGTACAGAAGAAAGCACAAATGCTTTCGCGCGCCACGCATGAGGTCGAAGCGCGAAGTGGCAACCATGCGACAGATCGTGAGATGGCGCAAGAACTTGGCGTTAGCCTTGATGAATACCACGGTATGGCAAGGGATGTCGCCTCTAGTCAATTGCTCTATTTCGATGATGATGAGCCTGATCAGGGAGTTGACACAGATGATCCTGGTTCCCTGGTACAGGATGATGGGTTAAAGCAGGCGGTTATCGGGGCGATCGACCATTTGCCAGAAAGGGAAAAAATGGTGATGGCGCTTTACTATCAAGAAGAACTCAATCTGAAAGAAATTGGTGAGGTACTCGGTGTTAGCGAGTCCAGAGTTTGTCAGATTCATGGTCAGGCATTGACCCGATTGCGTTCTCGTCTTGATGAATGGACGGCGGAATAGAATATGGACTTCCTGACAATTATAGGGACAGTCGTGGCGCTTGGCGCCATCATCGGCGGGAACCTGATGGAGGGCGGTCACACCAGTTCCCTGATCCAGGGAACGGCTTTTTTTATTGTAATGGGCGGCACCATTGGTGCTGTTATGGTGCAGACTCCGCTGACAATTTTTATACATTCGTTGAAACGAGCGCTCTGGGTTGTGATCCCACCAAAAGTGGCTACCGATGAAATGGTAGACAAGATCCTGGAATGGAGCCAGATCGCCAGGAGAGAGGGCTTATTAGGTCTGCAGGATGTCTCCGATGAGGAACCCGATGAATTCTCAAAAAAAGGTTTGCAGATGCTGGTTGATGGTAACGAGCCTGATGCGATCAGGACCGTGCTTGAAACAGACCTTACCCTGAGTGAAACACGTGATAACAACGCTGCAAAGGTCTATGAAGCTTTCGGCGGCTATACCCCGACGATTGGAATTATTGGTGCGGTGATGGGATTGATTCACGTGATGAATAATCTAGCTGACCCGGCAGCACTTGGCCCTGGTATTGCGGTTGCGTTCGTTGCAACGATTTACGGCATCGGTCTGGCCAATATCTTTTTCTTGCCCATGGCAGCCAAGCTGAAATCCATTATTGCGGATCAAACACAATTCAGAGAGATGATTATTGATGGCCTGGTATCGGTGGCAGAAGGTGAAAATCCCCGAAGTATTGAAAGCAAATTAGCGAGTTACAAAACGGGTTCAAAAAAGAAAGACCAAAATGATGAAGCAGAATAGCTAAAAAATGGCGCGCAAAGAAAAACATGAAGAACACGTCAACCACGAAAGGTGGTTAATCTCTTATGCAGACTTTATCACTCTGTTGTTCGCTTTCTTTGTGGTGATGTATTCCGTGTCGTCCGTTAATGAAGGGAAGTACCGCGTTGTCTCAAGCTCCTTGATCGCAGCTTTTGGTGCTCCGGTTAAATCTCTGGCCCCTATTCAAATGGGGGAATTAGCCAGAGCACCAAAAAATGTGGCACCCAAGCAAACCATAAGTGCTGTGGAATCGTCCAAACCCATACCCAAACCGAGTCTTGAAGAGCTTCTCGGGATGCCTGATGTTATGAAGGGAGAAGGGGAAAAGGGCGGTGACGGAGATGACACCGGTATGCAGGCGGCGGCAGAACAGATTGCTGAGGCGCTGAAAAATCTGATTCGTGACGAACTGGTCGAGGTCAGGCGCAATGGTGATCGGCTCGAAATTGAAATCAAATCCAGTGTGCTGTTTTCCAGCGGTAGTGGTGAAGTAGCAGAAGAATCCCTGCCGATCATTGAAGTGATAGCAAAAATACTCGATACATTACCTAATCTTATTCATGTTGAAGGCTTCACCGACGACATACCTATTAGCACCATAACCTACCCATCCAATTGGGAATTATCGGCTGCCAGGGCAGCGAGAGTCGTTCGCCATCTGGTTGAAGATGGACTAGAGCCACAAAGACTAGTCCCCATGGGGTTTGGACAGTATCGACCAGTTGCCACTAACAAGACAGCAGAAGGGCGCGCCCGGAATCGACGTGTGGTGCTGGTTGTCATGTCCAAAAGTGCACCTCTGGAAGGCGGCAGTTTCGTCGAAGCAATGGACATGCCAGATGAACGAGTCGCCAGCGTCGCCGCGAGTGATGTGGGGGAAGTATTGGCGGCTGCATCGCTTAATACGGAGCCTCCGGTCAATGACAAACCGCTTGATCAGACCGTAGAGAGCTATCGGGTAGAATTGTAAGCAGGGTCTCCACCTACAGAGCTTCGCTTTGTCTTATATCTTCGAAACTGCCTGGTCTTTTACCTACAAAGCTTCGCTTTGTCTCTACGAATGATAATGTCAGGATCTCGGTCTACAAAGCTTCGCTTTGTCTTATATAACCAAGCGTCTTGCGGAGGGGTTCGA
>CAZAZB010000263.1:0-6211 GCA_964489485.1 uncultured Pseudomonadales bacterium
AAATTGCACGTAAATTGCACGTAAATATCAAGCTTCCTCAGAACAATCGGGTGAAAATAGAGCGCTCCAAAGAGGAAAATCAGATGATGAAAAAAAATTGCTTACCTAGTTTATGTCTAGCTCTAACGGCAGTGATTTTCAACTCAGTGTCTTATGCCGGTCCGGTGTCTACATCTGACCTCTGGCAATACGACGGTGCGGGAGGGTCAAATGGATCACGCGTCACATCCGACAGTGGCAGCAAGCGACCAGGAATAGAATTAGCTTCTGATATTTTTGGGACATCCTCAGGATTCGAAGCCGGTAGTTTTATTTTTAAGGACTATTTTGACGAATCAGTTCAGGAAGGACTAGTTCCAGACGGATATGTCCACTGGGTTGAATGGAGCACGGATGCAAGTGTTAATTTGCTCAGTTTTAACCTCCATGCAGCGAACGAAAAACCCGAGGACCCATCCCCCGCACGTTCTTTCAGTCGATTTACCTTGTTCTCGGGTGATGGAAACGGTAACTGGACTGAATTTTATGACGTATTCACAAACTCACTATTCGAAACAAGAGGTCAAAATGGTTTCCTCGATCTAGAGGTGGACCTTGCGGCCCCGATAGTTGCTCAGTACTTCAGAGCAGAGTTTGTCGGCATCCGCCCTACTAACACAACAATAGGCAATTCAGGACCAAGAATTCAGGAACTGGACGGATTTGACACGTTCCTAGATGGGTCGACATCCGCCACCTTAACCCCGGTACCCATACCTGCCGCGATCTGGTTGTTCGGAACATCCCTGGTAACCCTTGTTGGCATTGGCAGAAAGAAGCGACAAAATCATGCAGCTGGGCAGAATAAATAGAGACACTGATCATTGAATAACTCAACAGATAGACCCACCCCCTATTCGGAAATTATCGAGAACAATTGGGGTTGGAAACGACTTCTGGCATCTTGACCTCCACGAACTGACTTTCGTTAATCTCGGCGCCTTCAACTGGCCAGACTCCACTCGCCATTGTCGCGGGTCAAACATGGTCGATCATTTCAAATTGTATTACTGTGTTTAATGAGCGTCTGTGCGGCGGACTTGATGTCCGCTGTTTTTTTGCGATCTAATGATCCATCC
This sequence comes from uncultured Pseudomonadales bacterium, assembly GCA_964489485.1. Lineage (GTDB taxonomy): Bacteria > Pseudomonadota > Gammaproteobacteria > Pseudomonadales > Azotimanducaceae. Next base: position 1,119 of record CAZAZB010000263.1, read on the forward strand.
ACTTACATCACTATTAACAGGATCTAAGGAGATTAGAGATGAGCAGGTTAGTAAACAGGACCTATAACGAACTCAGTGATGAGCAACAATCGCTTTACGATCAGATCATCGAAACTCGCCAGATAAAGCCCGATGGAAAGATCGGAGGTCCGTTCGATGCATGGCTGTTGAATGCAGAGATGGGTAAACGGATCGTCGGTATCGGAGGCTTTTTCCGATTCAGAACATCCGTTGACCGGCGTTATGTCGAGTTGACAATCCTGGTGACAGGACACTTTTGGCAAGCCCAGTTTGAATGGTACGCCCATGAACCGATGGCGTTGAAGGCTGGCGTGCCCCAGAAGGTTGTGGACGCAATCAGAATCGGCGAGACACCGATATTCGAACATGAAGCTGATAAAGTGACCTTTGAACTCTGCCAGGAGCTCCACAACAAGCATCAGGTTTCGGATTCGACATTCGACGCAGCGGTTGAACAATTTGGCGAACAGGGCGTAGCCGAGCTGGTTAATCTTGCAGGTTATTACACCATGGTGTCGATGACGCTGAATACCTTTAAGGTTCCTTTACCGAAAGATGCGCAATATCCGTTCCCTATGGCCTAAAAAGTACAAGTCGAATCAGATTATGACAAAGCACTCCTGACATCATTGTGTCGGTAATCGGACATGAGTATTTCTAGCAGATGACGCCAGCTAAACCCTGGTCGTCTCACCTGCCTGCTGACAAAACCAGGTAGTGATACCCGAACCAGCAGGCATCAGCGTTAAGTTCAAGCCCGCTGCGTTGATTGTACGCAGAACGGCTAGTACAAGCTGCAGGATCATTGAATTCAACAATTTAACCCGTGTATCCTATTGCATTATCTGCAATGATTTATTGTCAGCCACATACCCTGAACGGGACATACCCTCTGGTCACTCATATGTCTAGGTTTCGCTTTGCAAGGCTCCTGAAAAACATAACCACAATCATGGCAGTGTTCATTGTTGCCTCTTGTTCAACAATTTCGTTCGACTTACCGAAATCAGAATCCCACGTACTAACCGATACCCACAACACCAGATACGGCAAGCTTCTGGCACGGTGGAACACAGACAATCCTGATGGCTTATCAGCATTTTACCCGCTCAACGATGGCATTGATGCACTCGGCGCACGGTTACGCCTGGTAGAAGGGGCAGAAAAATCGCTGGATGTTCAATACTTCCTGATGAAGGATGATGATGCCGGGGAAGTTTTTGCAGGTGCCTTGCTCCGCGCTGCTGACCGGGGCGTGCGAATTCGCTTCCTGCTGGACGATGTGTTCACGACTGTCAAGGATGATATTCTCGCCCTGTTAAATCAGCATCCGAATATTGAAATTCGTCTATACAATCCTGTGTCTCGCCGAGGTTTCTACTTCTTGAATTATGCGGGTGACTTTAACCGTGCCAATCGACGGATGCACAGCAAATCACTCACCGGGGATAACGCTTTTGCGATAATTGGAGGTCGAAATATCGCCGATGAGTATTTCCAGTTGAAAGATGATACTGAATTCCTTGACTACGATGTTTTGGCGCTGGGGCCGGTGGTTGCAGAGGTTTCCGCACAATTTGACGATTTCTGGAACAGTCGACTCGCGGTACCCATGGAAACGCTTAACAATAATTTTACCGAAGCTGACCTGATCGAGGAACGTAACGAAATAGATGAAGAACTGGCAATAGGGAAACAATCTATTTACCACAAGGCCGTTAACAGTGATTACATGTTGAGCCTGTTAGATGGCACTGGCGTCACTTACTCTTCGCCAGCAGTCCTGCTACATGATGGCTCTGCCAAGCTGGAAAATCCTATTGATATCAGTCAGATGACCCTGATTGGAGAGTTAGCGGGGTTCATTGAAAATTCAAAATCCAGCATCATGATCATCACACCCTATTTTATTCCGACCCAGAGGGGTATCGATTTCTGGCAGGGGGTCATCAACAGGGGTATTGATGTGACAATCGTCACAAACTCTCTGGCCTCAACCAACCATGTCCCTGTCCATGCAGGTTATGCCCGTTACCGCAAGAAAATGCTTGAGATAGGTGCGACAATTTACGAGGCTCGAGCAGATGCAATCGAACATAGTGGTAAAAATTCCCCTTCTAGCTTGACACTTCACACCAAGCTAATTCTGATTGATGAGCGATATTTGTTTGTCGGTTCGCTGAACCTCGACCCAAGATCGATCAAGATCAATGCAGAAATGGGCTTGCTCATAGACTCCCCGGAAATGGCGCAAATGTTTTTAACAAAGGCCCGCCAGGGGCTTGCCAACAGAACTTATAAGGTTGAATTAGACGAGAATAATAAGCTCAGATGGAGGGCCACCATTGGCGGGTCCGAAGTCCTGGAGAGTAAAGAACCACTCACCGGGTGGTGGCGTAGATTTCTAGCTAGAGTTTATCGGGTCCTACCGGAGAGTCAGCTGTGATAGAACCATCGACACGGAAGAGCAACACCCTATGGTCCGAGGACACAAAGGTACCTGGGAATATCCGTTCCAGCTCTTTTGGCGGATTGCGAACTCTCCGACCTGATTCATCAAAACCAAAGTGATAAATAGGCCCTAACAACAACCGCATTGAATCCATACTGCGGCTCTTCACCCAACGCCGCGCCCTGCCTCACATCACTAAAATCCTGGTAGTTGAAGGAAACAAAGTCTGCATGCAGATTCGCTGTGCCCTTGCTGAACATTAGAAAACCACTTTTATTGAATAGATAACTGACGCCCAGACCGAAAGTGGTGCTATCGAAGGTCGCGAGTTCTTTGTCCCTCGCCAGGAAATTTTGCGCATCCTGGAAGGGGAAAATGTCAGCGTAGAAGTTGGCGCTGTTCTGGGTGTAGTAACGCAGTTTCAGGTCAAATTCCCAACGCTCACCCCAGGGGTGGGTATAGGATGTCTCGACGGTATGTGCGGCGATACCCCAGGAATCCGTGTAGTAACGGTACTCCCCTCGCAGTGCTGCACGATAGGGCAGGTAAACCATACCGCGAATAGCTGCCGCATCGCTTGATCGCGTCTCGGGATAAAATTCAGACTGATAGCTATAACCTGATGCAGCAGTCGGGTCGACAAAACGCACAGAGCGGTAGGGATTGTTGAGAAAGCCTTCATCCAATACCGCTTCATAGCCCAGATTTATTATCAGCCGACGGGTTAATATCTGGGACAACTCAATCCGATAGGATTGGTGTGTGGCATCAGCTTCAAAGTTAGCATCACCATTTCGTGTGACCGTGTCACTGCCATAGGCGTAGCCGAAGGTGAGCGTGCTCAGGTCACCGAAGAAGTCTTGGCTGATGCTAAACCTTGCAGTCTTTGCCAGGTAATCATCCTCTTCACTCTGGGTGACGCCAAAACCGATCTGTGTACTATCATAGAGATAGTCCATACCCAGGCTAAATTCGACCCTTTCCTCTGAGTATCTGGATGCTGTGGCTTCAACATCAATGGACGCACCGGAGATCATGTCCACGTAGTAGTTAGCCCAGACAGACACCTTGTCCTTATAACTTTTTCGCACCAGTACAGAAGGCCCCTGAATGGTGATACCTCCACCATCATAGTAGTGCCAGAGTGCATCGTTCCTGTCCTCCGGAAGGACTTTAGCCTGCGCCATACTCGCCCCAAACAAAAAGATGAAAACCAGGCACCTGACCATAGCAATAATGGTTTGGCTGGTGGCAAGCGAATTTTGTTCGCCGCGACTAGTTACAACCACAACCACCTCCTCCACCGCCTTCTGCTCCTCTCGCCCCTTCTCTTGCCTGGTGAACATGGTGCATATAGGCGGAGTCGGCAGGACCACGGCTGAATGTCATGATCGGATCGGCAAGATCATTCCTCTCGAATGAACTCACCCAGGGTTCTATGGATGTGCAACTGCCGAGCGACAATAGCAAGACGCTCAACAATCCAACCACCCTGAAAATATTATTCGGCATAACTAGACCTCAATGACCGCACGATAGAATTTAAGAAACGATGGAAATTAGTAAATGGAGGAAATTGGTAAATGGAGGAAATTAGAAACGATGGTAGTCAAAAGAAAATCGAAACACCGGCACTCACTTCAATGTTCTGGGTGCGCTTTTTCTCGCCGGTAATTTCCGTATCAAAGAGATGATCCCGCACCTGAAAATTCATCGACAAAAAGTCATTCGCGATGACCCGGTAACCCACGCCAGCGTTCACAGTAAATTCCTGATTACCGGCAAATTTAGTCGCACCAACACCACCAATAAAATAGAAGGTAGAATTCACCGCCCAGCGGTCGAAAATAAAAGCCTCACCGGGGAAAATATTGACCCCAAGGGACAAATCATAGAGCGTAAGATCACGATCCGAATCGGATAACAGACTTGCACCACCGGACAGTTTTTCAAAGCTGGTCTGTCCAATGGTTGTGCTGCCATAGCGCGCTTCAAGAAAGAAGTCTTCAGTCACGTGGTAAGTCACTGAAGCCATCACAATTGGATTGGTTTCGAAATCTTCCACGGAAAGGAAACCACCGGTAATCCCCACCTCAAAATTCTCGGTATCGATATCCGCCAGACTGACATCGCGGCGATCTGGTTCATCTACCAGGGTCACCTCTGACGTGTCTCCCAACGGGTCCGCCATCAGTTCGTCAGCGTAAGCCTCCGCCGATAACCAGCTCGTACTGGTGACGACCAATGCCGTTATAAAAATATGTTGAAGCCTAGTTTCCATTCTTGAATCTCCTCAAAGTTGTTACGGCTGGTTAACACTGTGTGATAGGTATAGTCGATAAATAAGGAAAATTGTCGGGTGAGATAAACATTCGCACCGCCTCCGACATTAAGCGTCTGGTCGATGCGATCCTCGGACTGCACAATGGTTGAAAAGGGATTGGTCTGAAGAACACCTGTGCCTATTTTCAGATAGGGTGAAATTCGCCAGTTGGGAAAGGGTTGATGTTTGATATTCGCACCGAGCATCCATCCGTCAGAGAATTCACCTAATAGTTGTTTACCTTCTATTTGCAAAGAAAGATTGGCGGTCATGCGGTAGGCAAGCGAAGCGGAAATA
>CAZAZB010000264.1:0-6202 GCA_964489485.1 uncultured Pseudomonadales bacterium
CAAACCTATGGCCCCCGATACCAGCTCTTTCTAATCGGTGCTGGCCAGGTATCGCTATATCTTGCCGAAATGGCGCAAGCGCTGGATTACCATGTGGTGGTGTGCGACCCAAGAGAACATCTTATCGAACAATGGGCCGCAGAAGGCGTTCAACTGGTTAAGGATATGCCAGACGATGCGGTGCGTAATCTGGCGAATGATTCCTTCACCGCCATTATTGCCCTGACCCACGACCCACGAATAGATGATATGGGATTGATGGAAGCGCTGAAGACGGAAGCATTCTTTGTGGGTGCCATGGGCTCCACACGGACATCCGCCAAGCGCCGGGAACGACTCCTGCAACTTGACCTGTCGGAAGCAGAAATTGATCGACTGCACGCACCGGTTGGTTTACCCATTGGCAGTAAAACACCGGCTGAAATCGCCATTGCCATACTCGCGCAGCTCACCGCCCTGCGTGCCAGCAGTGAACACGCTATTCAGGCAGATTTCAGAACCGCTGCAACCGCCTGAAGTCGCCCGATCCTGGTGCAGAAACTATCAATGACAATCGGCGCAATGACAATCGGTGCAATCATTCTTGCCGCAGGCCAAAGCCAACGTTTTGGCAAGGATAAGCGCAAGGCAGTAATGGCCTCTGGTACAAGTGTGCTCGTGTCGACGATTCAATCTGTATCCCGGCACTTTTCACAGACCCTGGTTGTACTTCGCCATCAAGAAACTGACTACCAGGCACGTTTACAAGATGCATTAAACCACGCGCCAGGTATCCAGTTTCTACGGGCAACCGATTCTGCCAAAGGCATGGCGCATAGCCTCGCAAATGCTATCGCTTATCTGGAAACCTACCCGAATGCCTACTCAAAAGACAGTCGAGAGGACAGTCCAAAAGAGCATACTGATAGATGGGATGCCGCCGCTATTTTTCTCGGAGATATGCCATATCTAAAGCCGGATTCAATAGAATGCCTTCTTGATAAGGCTCGCTCCAACTTGCCAAACAGACCGATTGTCATTCCTATATTCAAAGGAAATACCGGAAAAGGAAAACCAGGACACCCGGTGATATTCCATCGCGCCTATTTCAAAGAGATGGCACAACTGACAGGTGACACGGGAGCAAAATCGATTATCACTGCATACCCGACCAGGGTGATCAATGTCCCTGTGGACGATAGAGGCGTCATTCAGGATATCGACCGACAAGAAGATCTGGGCGCTGATTAATAAGAACTGAATCAACGGAACTCTACTCCTATTCCTGCTCCTATTCCTGCTCCTATTCCTGCGCCTATTCGCCCACTCGACTCGCCCAATCGAGTTTGCTGCGACAGACACCATAAAAACTGTGTCCCGGCGGGTGAATCAGTTTCAGTTTCTCTTTCTGTTTCCGAATAACAACAGACTCGCCTGGCTTAATGGCGTATTCCAGCTGTGAGTCAAAACTGATCTTGGCATCGGTGCCAAAAGTTGAATCAATCTCTATTCGTAGTTCAGAATTACCCGGTACAACCAAAGGTCGACTGGTCAAGGTGTGAGGAAACATCGGCACAAGCACCATGGCATCAAGGCTTGGATGCATAATCGGTCCACCCGCACTCAGCGCATAGGCAGTAGACCCGGTCGGCGAAGAAATAATCAAGCCATCAGAATTCTGCCGGTAGACAAAGGCACCATCAATATAGAGATCAAATTCCATCATCTTGGCCATCAATGCCGAATGCAGAATAATCTCGTTTAAGGCGCAAGTGACTTCCTTCTTGCCGTCTACCAGCACTTCCCCTTCGAGCAGAAAGTGTTCTTCCGTGGTGTAATGACCCGCGAGCACTTCACCAATACGCGGTTCAATTTCATCGGGTGACACATCGGCAAGAAACCCCAATCTACCTCGATTAACGCCAAGCAAGGGCACGCCAAAAGGGGACAGTGCCCGTGCTGCACCAAGGATATTGCCATCCCCTCCCACAGCGACAACCAGGTCACAGCAGGACCCCATTTCAGTTTGCGAACACACCTGCAGATCGGTGCCGCCTAGCATCGTCGCGGCGTGATCTTCCAGGACAACTTCTACTGACTGTGAGCGCAGAAATTTTTCCACACGCTGTAGCGATTCCAGCACATGCTCGCTGCCGGTTCTGGCCACCAGACCGACCTTGTTGAACTTATGCATACAACTTCTGCATCATGTAGATACCAAACTCAGGATTCGGCATTAAATGTCAGAACGGCGGCGTTTACAATGGAGAATTCGCTAACGTTGCCAGGCTGCGGGGGTCATTTTCAATAGCAATTATTCCTACAGAGAATGATTATCGGCTTGAACTAAAGCTATTTATGTTCAATATTAGCAGTCCGACAAAAGAGTCTCTTTGACATGAACTCCAAAATCACCCAACGCCATCAAATAGAACTCGCTGAAGAAAGTAATATTGCGGACATTGCTGCCGCCGGGTCACTCTGGCAGGCAATGCGAAAGGAAGTACATGCTCGGGCCGATTTCGAGCCCATCATGTCTACCTTCTTCCATGCCACGGTGTTAAATCATGAGACCCTGAAAGGTGCATTGAGCTTTCTGCTGGCAAGTAAACTCGATAGCCCTGTTGTGTCGAGTATGGCGATTCGCGAAATAATCGAAGAAGCCTACGAAGCAGACCCGAGTATTGTCCATGCAGCAGAAATTGACATCAAGGCGACCCGGAATCGCGATCCCGCGTGTAATAGCTACTCAACCCCATTACTTTTCTACAAGGGATTCCATGCCCTGCAGGCATATCGTGTCGCTCACTGGCTGTGGCAACAATCACGGCATAGTCTGGCATTCTACTTCCAGAACCAGATGAGTTCGATCTTCGCCGTGGACATACACCCTGCTGCCCAAATTGGCTGTGGCATCATGTTTGACCATGCCACCGGACTGGTTGTGGGCGAGACCGCTATTATCGAGGATGATGTTTCCATCCTCCATGGCGTGACGCTCGGCGGGACAGGCAAGGCAACCGGGTGCAGGCATCCGAAAATCCGTCATGGCGTGCTGCTGGGTGCGAATGCCTCGATTATCGGCAATATTGAAATTGGTGAAGGGGCAAAAGTGGGCGCAGGTAGCGTGGTAATGAAAGATGTGCCGCCCCATGTCACAGTGGCAGGCATTCCGGCAAAGATCGTCGGTAAACCGATAAGTGAATCTCCTGCTCTGGATATCGACCAGTCGTTCTGACGAATCCGGGTTCTGATAAAACAGGGTTCTGATAAATAATCAGACACTGCCTAAAAATTAAACCCGCGACGACCTTGCAAGCCACCGGTGTGGATCGCCACGACGCGGCACTCCGTGGATATTTTTCCGGATTCTCGCAATTGTTGGATAGCGAACATCATCTTGCCTGAATAAACCGGTTCAAGCTGGATCGAATATTTAGCTTCAAAATCGAGAATAAATTCACGCAATTCGGATGGGCAGCGGGCATATCCACCGCAATGTGAATCCAGATTGATAGACCAGTTAGTTTGTTGGCATTCAACCTCATGAAGCAATTCACTCACCGTCTTAATGAGAAAGTCTGCACCCTTTAAAACAGAGATACCCAGCACATCTCCTTCGCCATCCAGACCGGCAATCACGCCCGCAAGGGTTCCACCTGTACCCACGGGCATCACGACTAGATCGAAACCGCTACCGGACTGATTCAAATCGGCAATAATCTGTTTGCATCCATTCACTGCAAGCTGGTTAGATCCCCCTTCGGGAAGAAGATGGAAGTCACCATATTTTTTCTTGAGGCGATGCATGAGTGCCGGTGAGTCTTTATCCCGGTAATCACTTCTCGAGACAAATTCCAACGCCATTCCCCAGCCAACAGCATCGGCAAGACAATCACTCAAGCGGTCCGGCACTTGCCCGCGAATGACGCCAACTGTTTTAAAATTCTGTTGTTTACCTAATTTCGCGAGCGCATGAATATGGTTTGACCAGGCACCTCCAAAACTAACAATGGTAGAAAAGCCAGCAGCACGGGCAAAATCCAAATTGGCAAACAGCTTGTAATACTTGTTACCCAACCCTCTATGGAGCCGATCTAGCAAGAAGATCGACAAACGGGGTGAAATCTCGACCAAAGGGGAATGAGCAGGTTCAATCTCAGCCACGGCGACAGCACCCTTTGTTATAATGTTTTGCAAAATGAGGCTCTTCGATTGTCACGACGCTACTTACCACTCTGCTTACTCTGTATACCATTGATCCTGACCGCATGTGGCGGCGGTGGAGGGGGCGGCGACACCAATCCGCCGCCAGCACCTGCATCATCTTCTTCGGCTGGTAATGACACTGCAGTTGTCACTGAAGATTCCTCTGTGCAGGTAAATGTCACCGCCAATGATACCAACGTGACACCGAATAGTGTCAGTATCATCAGGGCACCATCAAACGGCACAGCGACAACAAACGCTGGCACTGTCACCTACACGCCCAATGACAATTTTGCAGGCACCGATTCTCTGGACTATTCGGTAAACAGTAGCAACAACTCTGGCAACAATACCGCAACACTTTCACTCACCATCAACAGCGTGAACGATGCGCCGGTCGCAAGCGATGATGCAATATCTACAGACCGCAATACATCCTTTGAACTGGACGTGTTGCTGAATGATTCTGATGTCGATGACGATACCGCCAGTTTAAGCATTGCGATAATCGATGGGACAAACAATGGTTCGATCGCGATTGTCACCGGTGGTCTGATTTCCTACGCACCGCTAACAGGTTTTTCCGGGTCAGATTCCTTCACCTATCAAGTCACTGATTTGGCGGGCGCTATATCTAACATTGCCACCGTGTCGATCACCGTATTGCTGACAGGCCAGAGCAACATTGTCGTGCAGGATATTGTGATTCCTACCACCGGTTACATCTCAGAAAATGTCGCTGAATTCGGGCAACTGATGCAGGTCTCGCCAGCTGTTAACTTCACAGTGACAGCGGATACCATTTCATTTGCTGCATCACTGATCGGCCCTAGCGTTCTGCAGTTCAATTCACTGATAATTGTTGATATCAGAAACCCACAGGGGATCGTATTCGATCGGAAGGATGGTATTTTCTGTGATCTGGGTCTGTGTACCATTCAGGTGCCGAAGCGCCCGGAAATCTCGACAGATCCAGGTGTCTGGACGCTGCGGCTGGGCACCTTTGCGACATCAATCGACCAGGTCAGTCTCGCCGCCTATAGCTTACAACTTGCCAGCCGCATCGGCGTTGCACCAGCGCCTACAGACAGAATAAGGCTGGATGTAAAGCCCTTTCTAACTGGATCCTTGTCACCTACTCTTTTTGATCAAATTCTGGATCGGTTCGCCACCATGGCTGATCTCAATGATATCAGCGTCACAATTGAGCCCCTGACGGTTTTATCTGAACAACGGTTTGCACAGGTCTCCAGCGACTTCCGCGATAGCGATACCGCAGATCTCGTACGAATGGGTGATGCAGACAAGATCAATCTGTTCTTTATTGAGGGTTTCTCCGACCCGGATGGTGCCGGGCTATTGGGTATTGCCGGTGGTATTCCAGGTTCAATAGGCATTGCCACCGAATACAATGGTGTTCTTCTAAGTGGCACCGCTACCGACAATCTGAATATCGCCATTCACCGACGCACAACGGCAGAATTCGCACTCCATGAGCTGAGCCACTTGCTCGGGCTATACCACACAACCGAGAGTGACTTTTCTGATCACGATGTTCTGGTCGACACGGTCGAGTGCCTGGAAAATATCCATGACACAGTGGCCGACGGCCAGGCCAATGCCGATGAATGCCCTGATGGGCTCAACGTCATGTTCTGGGAAAATGATCTATTCAGTGCAAAAGAACTGCTGACGCCAGATCAGAAGACTGTTTTGCGGAATGTGCCGGTGAGTGACTTGATGGACTAAGGCTATCGAGCGGTTCTTATCGAGCCATCCACACCAACAAATAAAAAAGGGTAGCCGAGGCTACCCTTTGCCAGTTCGATAATCATCGTGAATGAAGTCTGGTCACGGGAATGTTCTCGGACATCCATGTCCTCGACCCCTACGGGGCGCCGTCACTGCGTTCCCGCGACCAAATATGCAATCCTGCATATTAGTCGAACACGGGTTCTCATCGAGCCATCCACATCAACAAATAAAAAAGGGTAGCCGAGGCTACCCTTTTTTA
>CAZAZB010000265.1:0-6194 GCA_964489485.1 uncultured Pseudomonadales bacterium
GAAGGTTGCGAATCTTATAGGAACTGTTTATCCCGATCAACATGGGATTATCCTATTCCTCGGCAAATCGGCTTTACCTGGTCAATATTGCAGCTCCTTGCCCGCTGGTGGTATGTTTGGCGGAACACCAACAGGGTAACGCTGTTATGGCCATATTCTTATCGATACTTATTGCTCTCATACTAATGATTTCTATCTGGGCGATCCGCAGCCGGGCGCCCGATCTAGGTGAATTTGACCTGCCGGTATGTGAACTGATGAAGGCAGCCTCTGACGTCAGTCCAGAACATGAACAGGTTGTTGAAAAACTTAGACAGTTTCATCTGGATAGCAAGAAAGACATTAAGTCCCAAAGAGAACAGATGGATAATTTCTTTACCCGCGAAGTCCCATGCCGGGTGACGCCTGTGGATGTCGACGGCATTCCTGCTGAGTGGGTAGTGGATAAGAATGCCGATCCGGATTGCCGGTTACTCTATCTCCATGGTGGTGGTTTCAGGATTGGCAGTCCAAAGAGTCATCGTTACATCACATCAGAATTATCGCGCATGACGGGTGCCTCGGTATTGGCGATCGACTATCGAATGCAGCCTGAATTCAAGACCATTGACTGCCATCTGGATACGCACAACGCTTATCGATGGATACTGGACCACGGACCAGATATCACAACACCGGTTCGGGATTTATTTGTCGCCGGAGATTCTGCCGGTGGAAACTTGACCCTGGCGGTTCTCGCCTGGGCGCGAAACAATCGCCTGCACCCGGCGAATGGCGCTGTTGCTTTTGCGCCACTGACTGATACGACAATGAGCAGCCCCAGCTGGAAGTCCAATTTGGAAACAGACCCATTCCTGGGTCCTGCGATGAAGCCCCTCTTCAAGATACCCAGGGTTATCATCGCCCTGATCACCAGACTCGGTACTGGCGTTCCATTGAATGATCCACAGATCGCCCCGCTGCTCGGCGAACTTTCGAATCTACCGGATACACTCATTCAGGTGAGCGCTGCTGAAATGTTATTTGATGATGGACATCGTTACGCCAACAAGGCCAATCTTTCAGGTAGCCATGTTTCGCTACAGGTCTGGCCGAAGATGGTACATGTATTCCAGGGGTTTGCCCCCGAGCTGCCGGAAGCGAATGATGCTTTGGTTCTCGCCACCGATTTTATTAAGGCTCGCATGACCGCGCCGATGGCCGTCAGTAAGGCTGGTTTAACTCCAACAGGTTTCCCGATGGGTCTTTGAAGAAGCACTGTTTACACACGCCACCAAGCTCAGATGGTTCTGATATCTGCACCCCCTTATCCATCAATTCTTTTCGCGCCTCATCAATATCGCTCACATGAAACGCAAAATGTTGTCCTTCCGGAGCCTTATGATTCTCTGATTCGATCAAATGAAGTTGTTGATCGCCAATTTCTAACCAGGCACCATTAAAGCCAAAGTCAGGTCGTTCGAGCACCTTAAAACCCAGCGTATCAACATAGAAATCTCTTGCTAGATTGGTATCCGAAACGTTAATTGAAATATGGTGAATGACGGAGAGATTCATTGGCACTACCTTTCAGGGTTAGAACAGGGGTTGGTCAATATCATAGTAGATGCCGGCTGGCTAAAGCAAACGAGAAAATGAGAGAAGTCACTGGCACAGTTAAAAGGTGTGAACTCACGAATCAATCCGGCAGCCTAAACCTGTCCCCCTTTCTAATGCAGGCTTGTATAGTCCTCGCGCATCAGAAAGCCAAAGCCTTCAAAATCAAAGGTCACGACGCCATCCCAGGTTGGTCGAGATTTTGCTCTACCCGCCATGACCCTCTCAAAGGCTTGGGTCACAGAATTGAGCAAACCGGGATCAACTCTTGGCGTATTGTGAGCAGGAAATAACGCCTTCAAATCAGGCACCAGTTTTGCGAGCCGTGTCATCGACGATAGATAGGCTGCCAGATCTGTTTCTGGAAACCACAACCAGATGGGTCCTGCATAGACAGTATCCCCGGTCCACAGAAAACCGGCTTCCCGGTCCAGAAGTGCGATTGAATCATCGGTATGACCGGGAATGCGGAGGATTTCAAGCTTTCGGCCGCCGAGGTCAATCACATCACCCGCCCCAACCTTTTCGGAAATATTAAACGGGTGAATGCGATGTTTTTTCGCTACCACACCCTCGGGCAAACCCTGGCATAGCGCTTCTGTGGATACCTCTCCACGAACCTGCTCATTATCACTGCCATGACTATTGGCAATCGAAAAATCGGTTGATACTGAAAGAATACGATCAAATTGATAATTCCCGCCAATATGATCGTAGTGGGTATGGGAATTGAGCACCCTGACTGATTTCTTTGTCAGCTGATCTGTAATCGCCTTGATATCACCGATCCCGTTTCCGGTATCGAAGAGCAGCGCGGAAGCCGACCCTACAATCAGGTAGGAAATCACTTCCTGCCATTGAAATGGTTCATAGATGGCAAATATTCCGGGTTCAACTTCGTAGACCTCGAACCAGTCGTTACTGGCTGGATGTTGATCAAAGGCCGCATATTCTGGCCGGGGCAGGCGATCACAGAAATTTTCCAGATCTGCCATTGCCGGTATCGTAAAGGCCGGTGTAATGAGGAAAGCGAACAAAAAAACATGACTCACCATCAAACAAGCACGGCTATAGCGCCTATCATCTTTGTTCATCTCGAGTTGACCGCGGGATTGTCTGGCTGCACATCCGGGTGAGCATCCTTGAATGCCTGAAGACTGGCGCAGGCGTCGTCTACTGCCACTATTTTCGGGTATTGTTCCATGTCTACTTCAAACCTTCTGGCATTAAATACCTGCGGTACCAGACACACGTCCGCGAGACCTGGCGCCCTGCCGAAACAATAGGGATTGGCTTGAAGCGATTGTTCCAGTGCATGAAACCCCTCGATCACCCAATGCCGATACCAGTCATTTCTTTTATCGCTGCTGACTCCCAGTTCAACCTCGAGGTATTTCAGCATCCGCAGGTTGTTGACCGGGTGAATGTCACATGCGATGGCTAACGCGCACGCCCTAACCTGGGCAGCATCATAAGAATCGTCAGGGAGCAATGGCGGATCGGTGTACTCGGCATCAATCCACTCGCAGATGGCAAGTGATTGATGAATGAGTCTGCCATCGTCCAGTTCCAGCGTAGGTACCAACCCTTGCACATTCAGAGATCGATACTCGTCACCTCGTTGATCCCCGCTAACAAGATTAACGGGCACCGTGCCAAACGAAATACCCTTCAGGTTCATGGCTATTCTGACGCGATAGGCGGCGGATGAGCGAAAGTAGGAATAGAGTTTCATCCGAGCCCCTCTCTATCTGTTTGCAGGTAATACTGTACCAATGACTTCACCGAATCCAATATCCACTGCACCCTCTTGATGGCAAAAACCCCTAAAGGTAATGGTATCCCCATCTGCCAGGAAACTCCGGGCCTCCCCGGTGGGTAAGGTGAGCGGATTCTTGCCGCCCGAACTCAACTCCAACATGGAACCCGCTTCTTCTGGCAAGGGTCCGGATTGGGTACCGCTACCCAATAGATCACCTGGCATCAGGTTGCAACCATTGACACTGTGGTGCGCAACAAGCTGCGAGATAGTCCAATAGGAATGCCTGAAGCTTGATCGCGCCAGTTTCATGGGTGCAATTTTGTCAGCAAGCATTTGACTGCTCTGGATATACGCCTCCAGCTGAATATCAATGGCCCCTGCTGCAGAATTTTCTTCACTCTGAAGATACGGCAGTGGTTGAGGGTCAGATGCATCCCGTTGCCAGGCCAACCGAAAAGGTGCAAGCGCTTCCAGAGATACAATCCAGGGCGAAACTGTTGAGGCAAAGTTCTTGGCCAGAAATGGCCCTAGGGGCTGGTACTCCCAACCCTGTATGTCCCGGGCGGACCAATCGTTGAACAGACAGATGCCAAACACATGCTGCTCGGCATCTTCGATACCAATCGATTCCCCAAGTTCATTTCCTGAGCCGATGTAAATACCCAGTTCCAGTTCATAATCCAGGCGCTTACAAGGTCCGAGCACAGGTGCATCATCATCTGGTCCCTTAAGTTGCCCGGAGGGGCGTTTGAATGACTGCGGAGACACATCGATTGATGAAGACCGCCCATGGTAACCGATGGGTACCCATTTGTAATTTGGCAGAAGCGGATTGTCTGGCCTGAATTGTTTCCCTACCGCGGTGGCGTGATAAATGGAGGTATAGAAATCCGTATAGTCTCCAATCCGACAAGGTAGCTTGTATTCAATCTTGTCCAGCGGATAGAGACAGGAAGAAAGGGATCCCTGGTGCGGTGAGCCTTCCCGCAATGCTCTGGATAAGGTCAGGCGCAACGCCGACCATGCATGCGACCCCATGCCCATAAACTCATTGAGTTCGGGCTGCGAGCAGGCCAATAGCGCTGATTGCGCAACGCCATCAAAGATCCCAAGGTCTGCAACTGCTGCCAGATCCAAAACCCTATCACCAATAGCAATACCACCGCGAAAGGTCTCGTCACTTGCCGTAGGTCTGAACACAGCAATGGGCAGATTCTGAATGGGGAAATCTCCGCTGCCGCCAACCCAGGTTTTTAAGCTGGCATCGTGTGTTTCATTCAGTGCAATCGTCATGTTAGCTCCCCTTTTCCCTTTGCCTTCACCTATAAAGACTACTTATTCGCGAGGCTGCGATATTCCTTATCCAGTTTCTTTGCCTGCTTCTTGGAGACGCCCCCCAATACATTAATGGCATGGCGAACCCTTGCCCTCACAATATCTGAACCCAGGATTTCCATTGAATCAAAAAGAGGCGGTGACACGGGTTTGCCGCTGATGGCGACGAATATGGGCGCCAGTATGTCTCTTATTTTCATCTCCATGCGTTCGGCAAGATTCACAAACAGTTCGTTTAACTGATCTCTCTTCCAATTCTGAATTTTCTCCAGATCCCATAAACTGAACTGCAATACTTTGACGACCTGAACCGTTTCCATCTTCTTAAATGTAAGTTCGGTTTCACTGAGCTCCGGCATCCCTTCTGCAAAAAAAGAAATCATGGGTGATACCTGAGAGAACACATCAACACGCTCTTTGATCAGCGGGATGATTTTCATCAGGTTATCTCGGCTGAACGCCCAGTCCGTAATGCGGTCTGCAAAGTCTTCATCAGAACACTCTTCCCGCAACCAACGACCATTAAGCCAGGTTAGTTTAGCGACATCGAACACAGGCGCACCCAGGGAGATACGATCGATATCGAAGTGTTCGATCATACTGGCAAGGCTGAATTTCTCTTCTCCGTCCGGCATGCTCCAGCCGAGCATTCCCAGGTAATTGACGACGGCTTCCGGCAAATAGCCCATCCTTTCGTAATAACGGATGCTGGTAGGGTTCTTTCGCTTGCTCAGCTTGCTCTTGTCGGGGTTGCGCAATAGTGGCATGTGTATCAGTTCCGGCATTTCCCAGCCGAAATAGTCGAACAGCAATATGTGCTTGGGTGCAGAGTTAATCCATTCTTCACCTCTAATGATATGGGTGATCTCCATGAGGTGATCATCCACCACAACCGCGAGATGGTAAGTCGGGTTTCCATCCGTTTTTAACAACACCTGCATGTCCACCTGGGACCAGTCGATTTCAATATTCCCGCGTAGCTTGTCCTTCACCACGCAGGTGCCTGATGAAGGTACTTTCATTCTGACAACATTAGGCTCGCCAGCAGCGAGTTTTGCTTCGACTTCGTCTTTCTCAAGCCCAAGGCATCGACCATCATATCGAGCTGTTTCGCCGCGTTTTCTCTGTTCAGTACGCATCTCGTTTAAGCGCTCTGCGTCACAGAAACAATGAAACGCATTGCCATCTGTTAATAGTTTGTCCGCATATTCAAGATAGATGTGCAGACGTTCACTCTGCCGATACGGTCCAAATGGTCCACCCTTATCAGGCCCTTCATCCCAGTCCAGCCCAAGCCAGCGTAGCGAATCAAAAATGACCTGTTCAGATTCCTTGGTGCTTCTAGCTGCATCGGTATCTTCAATACGCAGGATAAATTCACCACCGTGTTGGCGAGCAAAACATATTCCAAACAGCGCCATATAGGCTGTTCCAACGTGGGGGTCCCCGGTTGGTGAGGGTGCGACTCTGGTTCTGACTTTCATGGATGCCCTGGGGTTTA
>CAZAZB010000266.1:0-6190 GCA_964489485.1 uncultured Pseudomonadales bacterium
GTAAGGATATGATGCTTGAGGCGCTTGCGGACTAAATTTGCCATAGAACTGCCCGGGTTGCTCCGTGTCTTAAAGACATGAGAAAGGAGTACCCTCGAAACCCTGGCGGGATAATGAGATGATCGAATTAGAAATGACTAGAGGATAAGACATGAAATCACCAATATGTGATCAATTAGGCATTGAGTTCCCGCTCATTGCATTCACTCATTGCCGGGATGTGGTGTGTGAGGTTTCCAAAGCGGGGGGAATGGGCGTTCTGGGTGCAGCCGGGTTTAGCCCGGAGCAGCTTGAGATAGAGTTGAAGTGGATAGATGAACATATTGACGGTAAGCCCTATGGGGTCGACCTGATCGTTCCGACGACCATGGCCAACAAGGACGAATCCGCAAGCCCTGATGAAGTGCGCAGTATGGTGCCGGATGAACACAAGAATTTTGCTGCCGGTATCCTGGCGCAACATGACATAGACACTGCTGATGTCTACGAGGGGCTGAATAATCGAGGTGTCGGCGGATTCCTTGGTGAAGGCAGAGCGGCCAATATTCTTGATATTGTGTTCGATCACCCGATCAAGCTGGTTGCCAATGCGTTGGGTGTACCCCCTAAATATATGCTGGAACTGGGCAAGAAGCATGGTGTGCCCGTCGCTGCTCTTGTGGGAGCCAAACACCATGCAGTGAAACAGGCCGAGGCTGGTGTCGATATCCTGGTGGTTGCGGGTACTGAGGCAGGAGGCCATTGCGGGGAGGTCTCGACCATGGTGCTGGTGCCGGAAGTCGCTGATGCAGTCAAAGGCTATAAAAATGTTTCAGTACTGGCGGCCGGCGGGATTGTGACGGGGCGGCAGATGGCGGCATCGATGGCGATGGGCGCTCACGGTGTATGGACAGGCTCGGTCTGGCTGACAGTGACCGAGGCCGAGACATCCCCTGTCATTAAGGAGAAGTTACTATCTGCAACATCCAATCAGACAGTCCGATCAAAGAGTCGAACGGGTAAATATTCAAGACAGATTCGCTCTCCCTGGACGGATGCCTGGGAACTCGATGAGGCCCCGGAGCCGCTTCCCATGCCATTGCAATCGTTTATCAGTGAACCGGCATTGGGTAAAGTGACCCGCATGGCTGAAGCAGGGCACAAGGGCGCAAAGCAGCTGGCGACCTATTGGGTGGGTCAGGGCGTGGGACTGATGAATCAATCCCTGTCTTCGAAACAAGTTGTCTATGACTTTATGGAGGATTTCCTTGAGGCCAATGAACGCCTGAAAGGATTTGTTGATGAATAGTTGAAGCTTCGGCATTGAAATCAGGCCTATATATCATTTGGCGATAAGGGTGCGGGTTCTCTTAGCACAATTAGTTCTTTTACCTTACTGCTGGATCTGCTCAAACTGGCGTAAGAACAATTTAGAAAGAGCTACCTAGAAAGAGCTGCCCAGGAGGTGCCAGATGTCAAAAATAAAGGATGTATTGGCGGTAAAGGGGCGCGAAGTATGGTCCGTAGGACCTGCGCATTCGGTCTATCAGGCAATCGAGATGATGGCGCTAAGAGGAATTGGCGCCTTAACGGTTTTGTCGGATACGGGTGATCTGGTAGGTATCATCTCTGAGCGGGATTATGCCCGTAAAGTGATACTGGAAGGGAAGTCTTCCCAGTCTACAAGTGTTGCAGAGATCATGACACGTGAACTGATTTCCATTGATCCCCACTGTAGTATCAATGATGCGATGGCGTTGATGACAAACAACCGGGTCCGCCATTTACCCGTACTGGAAGAAAATTGCCTTGTTGGCGTGGTGTCGGTTGGTGATCTGGTCAAGTGCATCATCGATGAACAGACAGTGGTGATCGATCATCTGGAAAGATATATCAAAGGTGAAACAGCCTGAATTGAGGGCAGTTTCCATCGCCTTATGAATTGACTCTCTTCCAATAAGGTTCGAGACTAACCACATTGCCGGTGTCCATCGCCTCGTCGATAGCGAAACAGGTTACTGCTGCATCTAGGCCGTCTTTGAGTGTCGTCGATGGCGCCTCGCCGGTCGTCATTGTGCGGATAAGTTCTTTTGCGAGGATCTCATCGCCTCCTCCATGCATACCGGCCCCCTTCATTGAATGATCCAGCCGTTTTACACCGAAGCCGATCTGTTGTACCTCAATGACTCCGCTGATCAGATCTGCCCTGAGGGTTCCATGGGTTCCGCAGATATACATTCGTCTTTCCGGGATCGCGGTATTGGAATTCATGTGCAGGGTGGCGCGAACCCCGTTCTCGTATTCGATGATCGAGACCTGATTGTCCGTTATGTCTTTTTGAGAGGTAAATGGGTTCTCAGTCTTGCCGCCGCGCCAGGTCATATAACCTTGCCGGCCACTGCGTGTTTTGCCAACCCTCGCGAGGGCCTCTTCGTTGTCGGGAGTGAAAAAATTGGTTCCACCAAAGGATGCAACCCGGCTGGCGCGGCTTTCGATCATCCAGTTGGCAAGATCTATATCGTGGCTGCATTTTTCAAGGAGATGGGTACCGGCATTGTCTTTTAACCTGCGCCAGTCTCCCATAATGAACCCGCCATGGTTGAAGTCCAGGGTCTCGTTAAACTCGAAGCTGATAATGTCGCCGATGACCTGGCTGGATAGTAGTTCCTTTACTTTCCTGTAATGCGGTGAGTATCGGAGGTTGAACCCGATAACAAACTGTCTGCCGGATTCTTGCCATGCAGCACGCATGGCGAGACACTGGTCGAGGTTAACGGCTAGTGGCTTCTGGCAGAATACGTGTTTTCCAGCCTTAAATGCAGCAACAGTTTGTTCTGCATGAAATTTATTCCAGGAGGCGATCATTACCCAATCAACATCCTGGCGGACCAACAATTCTTCAAGGGTGCCGCTCTCGGCAAACTCATCACCAAAATCGCGACGCGCTGCAACGATGGATGCCGGGTCCGGATCAAAAACGGCTGTGATGTTGATTGGATGGTCTGTGGCGACGACAGGACGCGCAACATTTCGCCCCATCTCCCCGCTGCCGATGATTCCTATGCCTATTTCGCTCATAATGTGCCAGGTAAATCTGAATCATACGATAGGGCGGCCAAGATGATCAATCGCCCGGTTATTAGAGAGCGACGATATGGAAGTTGATATTGCTATACGCATAGGGGATACAAACAGTCAGATTAAGGGGCATTGTGAACCGGATTTTGAAGATATCCTGGATGAATTTGTTCGTAATTTCGAAGAGAGAAATGAACTGGGTGCATCGCTTTGTATCAACCTCGCAGGTGAAACAATTGTTGATGTCTGGGGCGGCCGGCTTGGCACAAAAAAGGACTCGTCGGAGTGGCAACGGAATACTCTCTCGGTTGTCTTTTCCTGCACCAAAGCAGCGACAGCGCTTTGTGCCCATATTCTGATAGATCAGGGAAAGTTGGGGCTCAATACCCCGGTCGCAGAATACTGGCCGGCGTTTGCATCAGGGGGAAAAGAAGAAGTCACGGTTGCCATGATGTTAAATCATTCCGCGGGTGTCCCTGCACTGCGAGAGTCCGTGCGCAAAGGGGGATTTTGTGATTGGGAATATATGGTTGATCGCCTGGCAAAAGAGGAGCCTTTCTGGAAACCAGGAACCCGCCACGGATATCATATGACGACCTTCGGATGGACAGTGGGTGAATTGGTCCGCCTGGTGTCAGGTAAAAGTCTTGGTGCCTTTTTTCAAGATGAAGTCGCACGGCCATTGGGCCTTGATTTCTGGATCGGTTTACCGGAATCAGAGTTTGGCAGGGTCTCTCGAATTCAACGCTGGAGACCAGAGAAGGGTCAACAACCGGCTCCTTTTACTCACGCGCTGCTGCATGCGCCAGGTTCCTTGCAGTTTCGAGCACTCCTGAATACCGGTGGTCACAAAACCGATTCACCGGAAAGTTATGGCGCAGAGTATGGCGCCGGTGGTGGCATTGGCAATGGTCGATCCCTTGCGGGGATGTACACCCCGCTGGCTAATGGCGGTGAACATCAAGGCACCAAACTGCTTGGCAGTGATCAGATTGAACGGATGTCGGCGGTGTCTGTTGCGACAGAAGAAGATGCTGTTCTGTTAATGCCCAGCAGCTTCAGCCTCGGGTTCATGACGTCAATGGACAACAGGCATAGGCCCAGTGGTGCCATGGAAAGCTGCATTCTTGGCAAGGGTGCATTCGGTCACGCGGGGGCGGGTGGTAGCCTTGGCTTTGCAGACCCGACCAGTCGTCTTGCCTTCGGCTATACGATGAACCGGATGGGTGCAGGTATCCTGTTGAATGAAAGAGGACAGGCACTCGTTGATGCAACCTATCAAAGTATTGGGTTTCGAACGAATCAGGTGGGCTATTGGATTCGTTGAGGTATCGCCTGTGGGTCACGACACGCTATTGTCGATGCCGGGAATATTTTTCAACAGTACCTGCTCTAGCAGCAATGACTCGTGACAGCGGTTGTAGATTTTTCTGGCAACCCGCTTTTTGTCATTGATTAGGCGATAAAATCGTTCAATATACTGGATGCTTTTCTGCTTTCGCTTGGTTGGCAAATAGGGCGTTTCGCTGAACAGGGCGATTATCTCCGTTTTCTTCCTGTTGAACAGATCGATGTTCTCATCAAGCCAGGGCAGATTACGACAATAGCCACGGTAACGCCGTTCGCGTATGTCCTTTAGCTTGAGTGCCGGTGCAACTCTCGCATACTCAGGGTTGATCAAACCGGTCATATCAAAGTCATAAGGAACATAAATGTTGTCGACTGAATCTGTTTCACCAAAAAGTTTACCATTGTGACAGCATTCCTCTTTTCCTCCATGGGTTGCACTCCAATCAGTGTTACCCAACATCATTTGAAATAGGCTGACAAGGTTCAGATGGCGGCCCTCGAGTCTGGTTGCATCTGTTTCAGGAATTTTTAGTCGTTTCCGCCCTATTCGCTTTCCAAGGCGCTTCGAGCGCTCCAAAAAGAAGCCATAGCTTGTGTGTAAGAGTTCGCTGGTTGCGCTACCTTCGCTGTGGGCACTATTTTCGCTGTGGGCACTATTTTCGCTGTAGGCACTGTTTTCGCTGTAGGCACTGTCAACGTAGGATATTTTTGCCAGCCGGACCTGGAAACTGGTATCGGTCAGTAGATTGAGCGTTTTATAGGCAAGATACTCATTTAACAGGTGGTATTCCGACAGTTGCATACCTGGATCGCATTGGGTCACCAGTTTCACCTTGTTCTGGTGTTCGAATAGAGTGCTCTTTGTGTCTTTCTTGTTGAACAAGACCTTAATCGGGGGAAAACGGCAGGTGAAAGGGTCCAGACGTTTGTTTCCTCTGGCGTGCAGCTGTATCGGGAGCGTGACGGGTTCTCTGCCCTGTTGTTGATAGGTGAGGGTGCCTGGTCCATAGCTGACTTCCTTATCACGTTCGCTATCGAGACGATTGATTGGCCCCTTTATTGTGACGGCCAGCAGCGAATCGGACTGGAACAAAATGTCTTTCGAAGCAGCCATCAATTTTGAAAATGGCACCAATAGTATGAAACCAATCAGCATTGCCATCTGGAGAAGGCGATGAATATCGGTGTTTCGTGCTGACGGGGGAATATTGATGCGGCTCAAGGACTAAATCCGGTAGTTTCCTAGGATATGGGGATAGTGCCTGCTTTCTACAAGGTCGGAAAACAGGGTGAACAAAGACAACCCGATTGGTCTGATCTGATTTCACGATGTATGCTCTTCGCCATGGTATGTCAGGATGATTGTCGAACAGCAGCGGTGTCCTTGCTCAGCCAACTCGTGTTCAGCCAGTTTTTGTTCAGAAAGTTGCTGTTGAAAAGGTTCGTGTTCAGAAAGGTGTTACCCAAGAATAGGATAAGACAATAGATGCAATATACATTTACGCAGGAACAACGACAGTTCCGGGATGTGGTACAGAAATTTCTAAGAGAAAAATCACCCACGCCAGAGGTCCGACGTCTAATGGATTCGGAGACAGGACAGGATACGGATGTTTGGCAACAATTGAGCCAGCAGCTTGCCCTGCCGGCGATTGCGATACCGGAACGATATGGTGGCGCAGGCTTTGGCTGTGTGGAGTTGGCGATCGTGATGGAAGAAATGGGGCGGTCCCTTCTCTGCTCTCCCTACTTCTCCAGTGTTGTGCTCGGTGCGAATGCTATC
>CAZAZB010000267.1:0-6168 GCA_964489485.1 uncultured Pseudomonadales bacterium
TCTGACACTACAAAAAACTATTTGTGACACCCTCGAAGGTGTTGATGGTTCGGTCAGCTTTAGTCAGGAAGACATTCAGACAGACAATGGCGGGCATTCACGGCCGAGGGTCATTGATGGTGGCGTCACTATTGAACGCGGCGCCGTGCAATATTCCCATAGCATCGGGGCATCCTTACCGCCCGCTGCCAGCGAGCGTAACCCTCATCTTGCCGGTAAAGGCTTTGAAGCCGCAGCGATCTCCATGATCATGCATCCCCGGAACCCTTATGTACCGACCTTCCATGCCAATCTGCGTTTCTTTCTGGTGGATAATGAGAACTGGTATTTTGGCGGTGGTTTCGATCTCACGCCCTACTACCCTTTTGCAGAAGACGTATTGCATTGGCATCAGGTCGCACGGGATGCCTGCGGTGACCAGAACACCTACCAACGACTCAAATCATGGTGTGATGACTACTTCTACCTCGCGCATCGAAAAGAACCGCGGGGGGTTGGTGGTCTTTTTTTCGACGACTGGACTGAAGGCGGATTTGATCGAAGCTTTGATTTTATTCGTCGCGTGGGAGATTGCATCCTGCCCGCTTACCAACCCATACTGGAAAAGCGAAAAGAGACACCTTTTGGCGAACGTGAGGAGGAATTCCTGCTCTATCGCCGTGGACGATATGCTGAATTCAATCTCGCCATTGATCGTGGGACGAAATATGGCATACAGTCAGGTAGACGCATCGAATCAGTACTTGCATCAATGCCACCGAGGGCAATCTGGAAATATAATTGGCATCCTGAAAAAGGCAGCCCGGAAAGTGACTTGTATGAGAACTATCTGAAACCAAGAGACTGGTTGGTTGAACTCGCACCACTGACTTAGTTCGTATAAACAGTTCGTATAAACAGTTCGTATAAACAGTTCGTATAAACAGTTCGCATAAACAGTTCATATGCATCGCCCACTCAGATAACAGACCGATGTATTACATTAATAAAACCATATAACTTGTTGTATTATAATGTTAATAAAAAGTAAATTGCCCGATGTCGGCACCACAATTTTTACGGTCATGTCACAGATGGCAAATGAACACGGCGCGATTAACCTGTCCCAGGGGTTCCCGGATTTTGAGCCGCCAGCCATTCTTCTCGACATGTTGGAGAAGTATCTGAAAACGGGATTCAACCAGTACCCACCCATGATGGGTGTACCCTACTTGAGGGAGCAGATTGCCCAAAAACTGGACCGGCTTTATGAGGTCAATGTCGATCCTGATCATGAAATTACGGTAACGTCCGGTGCAACAGAATCACTCTTCGTCGCCATTCAAACCGTTGTACAGTCTGGGGATGAAGTGATTGTTTTTGATCCGGCGTACGATTCCTATGAACCTGCGGTGACACTCGCGGGAGGCAAAACCATTCATGTTCCCCTGAAGACGCCTGCATTTCACATCGATTTCGATAAGTTCTCAGATGCATTGAATGAAAAGACCCGGCTGATTATCGTAAATTCACCCCATAATCCTTGCGGCAGCGTTTTCAGTGCCTCTGATATCGAAAAACTTGCAGAACTGACCCGCAACAGAGACCTGTTTTTTCTCTCTGATGAGGTGTACGAACATATGGTATTTGATGGTGGCGATCATCAAACACTGCTGGCCAACGAAGAACTAAAATCGAAGTCCTTTGTTGTCTCATCTTTTGGCAAGACCTATCACGCAACAGGTTGGAAGATCGCCTATTGCGCCGCACCCAAAGAGATGACCGCGGAATTCAGAAAAATACATCAGTTCGTTACATTCACCTCGCACACACCGACACAGTGGGCACTGGCAGAATTTATGGACAAATATCCAGAACACTATTTGGAACTACCCGCCTTCTACGAGGCCAAACGAAATGTGTTTAACAAGGCCATGTCAAATTCTGGTTTCAGCCTGACCCCCAGTGCCGGTACCTACTTTCAACTGGCAGACTACAGTGCCCTTTCCGACATGAATGACCGGGACTTCGCATCCTTCCTGACATGCGAGATTGGCGTTGCCGCCATCCCTATTTCAGCTTTTTACGAGACACCACCGGATGACAGGATTGTGCGTTTCTGTTTCGCCAAGCAGGATGCCACGATCATCGAAGCAGCGGAAAAACTATGCGCCATTCCAGAGATGGCTAGATAGTGACAGAGGAACATCAAAAGCAAGGAGATACGCTGAACGTCACATTGATGCAGACAAGCCTTGTCTGGGAATCGGCGCAGGCAAATCGCGACCATTTTTCTCGTTTATTCACTGATCTTGTCCGTACAGAGATAGCACGCACTGATCTGGTCGTCCTGCCTGAGATGTTTTCCACAGGCTTCTCCATGAACTCATCACTTCTCGCCGAGACAATGGATGGACCCACGGTGACCTGGTTGTCCGAGCAGGCTGCATCGTTAAATAGCACTATCTGCGGTAGTCTGATCATCGAGGAAGCCGGGCACTACTACAACCGGTTCATCTGGGCGCAACCAGACGGCAACATCAGGCACTATGACAAGCGGCACCTCTTTCGCATGTCGACAGAAAATGACCATTACACCAGAGGGACTGACAAACAGGTTTTTGAGCTAAATGGCTTCCGCATCTGCCCACAAGTTTGTTATGACCTGCGCTTCCCTGTCTGGAGCCGCAACGATTCCAATATAGATCTTCTGCTCTATGTCGCCAATTGGCCGGCTGTGAGGAAAGATCATTGGTCTTCGCTGCTCAAGGCAAGAGCGATCGAAAATCTCTGCTATACCATCGGACTCAATCGGGTGGGCACCGATGGTAACGACGTAGAATACACCGGGAATTCGGTTGTGCTGGATTACAGCGGCGAGTTGTTGCTCGATATGGCAACCGAAGAAATAACGGCCAGCGTCCAGCTAAAAAAGCATTCACTACTTGAATATAGGCATAAATTTCCAGCCTATTTGGACGCGGATTCTTATCAGCTAGACCCCTGACAGCTATCACTGAGGTGAACTTCTGCTAGGATAAGCCATTCTTGAAATAGACGAACAGACCAGGTAACCCTCATGACACACTTGAACTTTGGCGCATTTCTCGCACCTCATCACCCTATTGGTGAACATCCCATGTTGCAATTTCAGAGAGATCTGGATTTTGTAGAACACCTGGACAAGCTGGGGTTTAATGAATTCTGGTGCGGCGAGCATCACTCAACTGGCTGGGAAATGATTGCATCACCGGAGATGTTTCTCGCCGCAGCCGGACAACGCAGCCATCGAATTAACCTTGGCACCGGGGTTGTCTCACTGCCCTATCACCACCCCTTTAATGTCGCCCAACGAATGGTGCAGCTAGATCACATGACCGGTGGCCGGGCAATATTCGGCTCTGGTCCAGGTGCGCTACCCTCTGACGCGCACACACTCAATATCGACCCAATGTTACAAAGGGACCGCCAGGATGAAGCCATCGGCGTCATCAGACGGCTTCTTGCAGGAGAAGAACGGTTCGACTATGAATGCGAATGGTTCACCATGAAAGATGCAAAGCTTCAGTTATTGCCACTACAGGAGGACATGCCATTTGCAGTGGCGTCCATGATTAGCCCCTCTGGCATGACGTTGGCCGGGAAGCATCGCACGGGCGTTCTTTCCATTGGTTCCATGTCCACGGCGGGCTTGCAGGCGCTGCCAACACAGTGGAGCTTTGCCGAGGATTCCGCGAAGAAGCATGGTAATACGGTTGACAGAAAAGACTGGCGAATTGTGATGTCCTGGCATCTTGCAGAAACCCGGGCAAAAGCCAAGGAGGAAGCCAAACACGGACTACAGCGTTGGCATAATGAATACACAGTAGGAACGCTCATGCGCCCAGGCGCAACTGAGTTCGCCACACCAGATTCAGCCGTCGAAGAGATGGCATACGCGGATGAGGCAGCGGCAGTCATTGGTACACCAGACGATCTTATTGAGGCGATCACGAAAATGATAGATCTCACTGGTGGCTTCGGCACTGTCATCGGCTTTGTTCATGACTGGGCGAATCCGCGAGATACATTCAATAGCTGGGATCTGGTGGCGCGATATGTCGTACCAGAAATAAATGGATACCTGAAAAGCTTCCGCGAATCGCAACAATATGTCATTGAGCATCGCGGTGTTTTTGACCGCGCGGGTGAAGCTGTTGTGTCCAAAATCATGGAAAACGAAAAGGCCGCTGCTGCCATGGCAGAAGAAGTTACCGCACAGTCCGCCATGCACTCACACAATGCACCAGACCTACAGAAAGCAGCCAAGCAAGAATCAGTTAAAAAATGATACAGGGCGGATAAGTGGACATTCAGGATATTCCGGATCAGTTTGAACGAGTACTCAGTATTTCCGCTCACCCGGACGACAGCGAATTCTTTACCGGCGGGACGCTTGCGCACTTTGCTAACAAGGGCGCTGACGTTACTCTGGTCGTCTGCACGGATGGCGCGAAGGGCGGGCGTGATATCGACAACGCCATCGAAATACGCAGCGTGGAACAAGATGCGGCGGCAAACATTCTCGGCATCAATCAGGTGATAAAACTCGGATATCCAGATGGAGAACTGACACCGGATGAAAGGCTCCGCGTAAGACTCATAGAAATCATTCGCCAGGTTCGCCCGGACATTATTTTCTGTCATCATCCCCAGACATTTTACAAACGCTACGGCAAAACGGCGTTGATGGGGCACAGCGACCATCGCGCGGCTGGAACAGCGCTGATGGAAGCCGTTTACCCGAGAGCAGGAAGCCCTAATTTTTATCCTGGTCTCGGTGGTGAACCCTGGTCACCGGCCGAAATCTGGTTATACGATTGTGAAAACCCAGACCATAAAGTAGATATCAGCAATGGACTTGAACAAAAAGTAAAAGCGCTCGAGGCACATGTCAGCCAACAAGGTGCAGGTGGCGGGCTACCGGAGGCTGCCAGACGAGTCAGTCATTATCTCGGCAGTGAAACTAAACCTGCGGAGGTGTTCGTCAGGCTAGCGTTGCGCCATTAAAGACATATCCTGACACTGTTTCAGAGGCGAACCTCGCAATTGTTTACGAACAGCAACCACGAATAAAACAACCATCCCCAAAGTAGTCAATCCATGATAGATCAACTTTTTGAACCACTCACATTCTCCCGTGGTCCGAGCATGAAAAACCGCTTTATGCTGGCACCCTTGACCAACACGCAAAGCCATGAAGATGGAAAGCTATCCCATGAGGAATTTGTCTGGCTAACCATGCGGGCACAGGGAGGTTACGGGACAACAATGACCTGTGCTGCACACGTCCAGGCGATCGGACAGGGGTTCCCTGGCCAACTGGGTTGCTTTGATGACTTTCACCTTGAAGGATTAACGCGCCTCGCCACATCCCTTCACGAAAAAGGGAGCGTGTCGAGCCTTCAGATTCACCACGCAGGTATGCGCTCTCCAGCAGAACTTATCGGCACTACGCCTGTGTGCCCGTCGGCGAATGAAAAGTTTGGCGCAAGAGAACTCTCATTGGATGAAACACGACAACTCATCGATGATTTTATTCGCGCTGCAGAAAGAGCCGACGAGGCTGGATTTGATGGTGTGGAGATTCATGGTGCCCATGGCTATATTATTTGTCAGTACTTGAGTGATGAAATCAATCAGAGAACCGATGATTATGGCGGGTCTTTGGAAAACAGAAGTCGGGTTCTCTTTGAGATCATCGATGGCATCAGATCTCGCTGTCGTCCTGACTTTCAACTCGGTGTACGTTTATCGCCGGAACGCTTTGGTATGAAACTCAACGATGCGCGGGAGATATCTCAGCGACTATTCAATGAAAACAAGATCGACTATCTGGACATGTCGCTATGGGATATTTTCAAGAACCCTGTCGAGGAAACCTATAGTGAGCGCAGCTTAATCTCTTATTTCACGGATCTGGACAGAGGTAACACTCGCCTCGGCGTCGCTGGAAAAATCTTCCACCCTTCTGATGCGGAGCAGGCTTTAGCCCTCGGGGCTGATTTCATTGTTCAGGGGAGAGCCGGCATATTGCATCACGACTACCCAAATAAGTTACAGGCATCTGCGGATTTCGAACCCGCTAGCCTACCTGTCACCAGAGAATATCTTCGCAATGAAGGGTTAAGTGATGCTTTTCTGGAGTAT
>CAZAZB010000268.1:0-6159 GCA_964489485.1 uncultured Pseudomonadales bacterium
CGTCGTTCGGAGATATCCATCTGGGACATGACCTTGAGCCGCGCTGATATTCTTGGGGACAGGTTAACGGGCGGTCTGGCGACTTCATGGAGTACGCCGTCAGTTCGGAAACGAACCCGGTAGCTTTTTTCAAATGGCTCGAAATGGAGATCAGACGAACCTCCTTTAATAGCATCCATTAGCATTTTGTTGATAAACCGCACAACGGGCGTGTCATCAGCCGCAGAACCTTCATCTGCTTCATCCGGTCCGCCGCCCTGTTCGTCAACCGCTTCGAGATCGAGGTCAACATCATCATCACCAAGATCCCCCAGGCCACCACTCTCTTGAGATTCCAGGTAGGAATCAATAAAAGCGGTCAGTTTGTTTTCTTCAACAAGCACTTCTTCTGTGGTGATGCCTGTCTGGAACTTGATGTCATCAAGTCCTTTTCTATTTGTCGGATCAGATACCGCAACAAATAACCGATTACCTCGATGGAATATGGGTACCGCATGGTTGGTGCGAATCAGCTTTTCGTCAATCAAGTTCTTGGGAATGGATTCTGGATCAAGCGTCGAGATATCCATTAAGGGTGTACCGAATTCCTCGGATGCTGAATTGGCAATATCCCGTGCACTGACCAACCCTTTCTGGACCAAATGGGTAACGAACGGCACCCGGGTCTTCGCCGCCTCGTCCGATGCTTCTTTTGCTACAGTGTCTTCAAGCAGCTGATCTTCAACCAATCGTCTGGCAAGCCCGCTTAGCTGTATAGGGTTTGCGGCCATATAATGAAATCCCAATGTGAATGACTCAGCTGAGAATGTGGATCTCCGCTATAGTCCTTTCGCCATGGTTCTTACACCACGCTTCTTAGACCATAGTTCAGGCGATCTGACAAGGCTCTGCTATATTGAAAGTTTACAGCCCACCAATAGAGGTGTCGACACTAAAATATCCTACATTTCGCACCTGTTGAAGGCCTGGAATCCTGGACGAGTGACATTTTGCGTCACTAGTTGACACATTAAGTGTATTAGTAATGGGGTACAATTGACCATTGAAGTCACATTTTGCCGACTAATGGTGTAAATACAGCCAAATCAGATGTGGCATGCCTATTGCAATAACTCTGGTCAGGCTGAAACAAATGACTAAATCTCGTTACAGACAGTCTCAATTTAATTTAATGGAGCTAGATCAATGAATAAGAAACTACAACAAGGTTTTACCTTGATTGAATTGATGATCGTAGTAGCGATTATCGGTATTCTCGCGGCGGTTGCCTTGCCTGCTTATCAGGATTACATCAAGACAGCTAATATGACGAAAGTAACTTCGCACTATGAAGAAGCAGTTCGTCTGTCACGATCAACTTTCGTCAAAGGCCAAACCCAGGTAGCACTGAACCTGTCTTCCACAGTACCGTCTACTGGCGCGCTATGGATTGCGGAATTCAACCCTGGCGGTAACCTTGCACCAGGTGGCGGAGCGGCTTACCAGTCTTCTGCAAGTGCAACGACTGGTGTCGTAGGTGTTGCTGGTGATGCAACAGGCGTAACCATTACCAAGCCTGCTTATGAAGACCTCACAGCGGCAACAACGACTATTACTGCAGCTAGCAGCAACTAGACCGTAGCGACGAGTACGACTAGAAACCGGGATAGGCTTACCTCTCCCGGTTTTTTTGTGTCCAAAATTTGACTATAGTAGTGGTTTTTGTAATGGCTTTGACGAGGGCAATCTTATGTCTGGTAACAAGTTAAAGAGAAATGCAGTGCTAGGCTTTACTCTGATTGAGTTAATGATTGCTGTTGGCGTCGTTGGTGTTATCAGTTTGATAGCGTTTCCCATGTATCAGGATTACATCGCCACTGCGCGTATTGGTGTGATGAATGACAATATTCAGTCAATTCGGTTGTTGGAGGAGGATAGGAGATTGCAGCGGGGCGAATATGTCGAGGGTACCTACAGTCCCGCTGACCCAAATGCAGTAGGGGGTCTGAAGGCAGTTCTTGGCTGGGATCCACAAACAGATACTGACGTCATTACCTATGTGGTTGTATGCGCGACAGATGCCACGTCACCCGAGTGTTCAAGAACCAGTAGCGTGACAGTGACAGCTACCCACAGTGCCGGTGGTGATTCTGTCTCTTTGACTTTTTAGCGAGTGCCTGGGGGCACGTTTGCCCAGATTCTCTGGTTTCTTCAAAACTGCCGGAATAGCTCAGTTGGTAGAGCAGTTGCTTCGTAAGCAATTGGTCGGAGGTTCGAGTCCTCTTTCCGGCACCAAGTTTGTGGCTTGGCCGTAGGCCAAACACGGATACCGGCTGTGTTTTCACGCAGTGAAAATCACGAGAGGTAATGCAGAGTTGAATCAAAAGTAAGCCCTGTCGTCGGCCGAACCGTCGGACCGTCGAATCCTCTTTCCGGCACCAACGATTTTTCTGCCTACGACTGAAGATATCGCCCGAAAGCACTTACTTGAAGGGAAATTTGCGAAAGGGAACCCTCCAAGAATAGACGGTGGTAAAGGAAGCCCGGTCCCACATTTATTATGCAACATCCTGCTGGATGATCTTGACAAGGAACTGGGAAGCAGGGAGCACAAGTTCATTCGCTACGCGGATGAAAGATTTATCATCCGGTTACGACCCGATAGTCACTTGATGCGATATTGATATGCCCGATAAGCATCTCTGCGAACAGTAGGCTAGGCGCCGTATACGGGAACGTGGGGCCGCCGGGGTATGTACGGTGCTGTGGGAGGGGGCTACTTGAGTAGCTCCCTATCCCGATTATGGAAAGCTGTTATATTTTCCAACTTTTGTACTCTGGTCTATGTTGGGGAGTTCCAAAATCTAACCATTTCGTCCAGAGCGACCTGTCGATCCTAAAGTCGAATAGAATGTGGTGCTCGTCAACTCCTGTAGCAAACCCCATTGCAACAGCGGCATCAGTTCGTAGCCGAATATCTAAATTGCAGTAGACTGCTTCGCCACTGAGAAAAAACTCTTCATCTTCTGGTCCTGGTAACGCATGAATTGAGTATTGCTTGCGAATCTTTAGATCGTTGAGTTTCGGAGATGAATCCATGATAAATGCCACCAGGCGATTGTCTAGAATTCTCGGAACGAACGGGTGAAGCCGCGGGCGTCCTGTTTCCGACACAGTCGCGAGAAATGCCACTTCGTTTTTTTGCAGCAATCGTGTTCCGGCTGCTGCAATCTCAGGTGAAGCCGATGAAAATTCTTGCCATGTGATCATTCATACACGCTATTAGCTAAGGAATCATAGCAGCCTACACTAGCCATACTGACAGCATGGTGTCAGTAATGTTCACAATTTGAATTTGATTCTCAATCCATAACGCCGCAAACAAAGGCGAGCGCAGCGAGTCCAGCCAACTTGTTGGCGATTTTGCTTTGCCTTGTTAAATGCGATACTATGCGCATACTAATACGCATTATATTGAAGGTAGCTATATGCAAACATTATACAATTATGATGCCCCAAAAAAACCTACAAACCTTAGTGTAAACAGCGACTTACTTAAAAAGATCAAGGCTCTAAACATTAACCTCTCGGCTACATTTGAGCAAGCACTTAGAGCAAAACTTGCTGAAACTGCTGCTAATAAATGGAAACAAGAAAACCAACGAGCGATAGAAATTTACAATGATTTTGTTGAGGAGAATGGTCTATTTGCAGATGAGTATAGGGAATTTTAATGGCACAATTTGACGTGTATAAGAA
The DNA here is from genome assembly GCA_964489485.1 of uncultured Pseudomonadales bacterium. GTDB lineage: Bacteria > Pseudomonadota > Gammaproteobacteria > Pseudomonadales > Azotimanducaceae. The sequence continues at coordinate 3,739 of CAZAZB010000268.1, forward strand.
CCCTAGTAAAGCTAGCAAAAAAGCTTATCCGTTAATCTTGAATATACAGTGTAATCTGATTGATAATATCGCCACAAGAATTGTTGTGCCCTTAGCACTTTACAGTAAATTTAAAAATGAAGAGATAAAGGGGCTAACACCAAAAGTCAGTTTTGAAAATAGAGATCTGCTAATACTTATTCCACAGCTGACATCCATGCCATCAAAATATTTGAAGAATCCTGTTGGAACACTTTCTCATTTAAGAGATGAGATAATTTCTGCGCTAGATTTAGCTATAACAGGCATTTAACGCCTCAAACACCGGCGTGGTGAAGTTGGCGGCTTTTGTACGTGTTTTTGCACAAAAGGTGACAGCTTTGCCACGTCCGCGTGCTTTGACTTGTTATGATCCTTATACCATAATTAGGTATATATTGGTATTTTGGAGATAGATCATGGCTAAAAACACAAGTATGACGCTGGGCGAACACTTTGACGGCTTTATTTCCCACCAAATTCAAAGTGGGCGCTATGGCTCAGCAAGCGAGGTTGTACGTGCGGCCTTGAGGGTACTTGAAGACAAAGAGAGCAAACTTGATGTACTGCGTCAAATGCTGACTGATGGTGAAGAAAGCGGTATAGCTGATTATAGCTATGACAGCCTCATGACTGAACTTGATGCCGAAAATAATATATGAGTACATTTGCTTTAACACGACGCGCTAAAGCTGATTTGAAATCTATAGCTAAGTTTACTGAAAAGCGCTGGGGACGAACGCAGCGTTGCATTTACATTAAGCAATTTGATGATACATTTCATGTGCTTTCTGATACTCCAGAAATAGGTAATAACTGTACTTATATAAAAGAAAATTACCTAAAGTTTCCTCAAGGTAGCCATATAATTTTTTACCGTATAGCTTCTCAAAACAGCATTCAAATTATTCGAATTCTGCACAAAAATATGGATGTACTTTCAAAGTTTGGTGACTCATAACGCCTCGCATCAGCGGTCGACAAAGCGCGTAGCGGTTTGTCGATCCGACTGCATGCGCTTGTTATATTTTTTTATGAGAAATAATTTCTACCGGGGCTATGTAAGAAGCTTTGATATTGTCAACCATGTTATTTATTTTGATTGGCGTACTTTCTTTCATCAGCGTATGCAATCCCAGAGGGGGTGGGCCACCACTAGCCTCTAATCTTTCACGCAGTTTTCTAAAAAACTCTAGTGCGAATTCACGGCGGTTGTTCTCTTTGGAAACTTCGAATCCTGCATTAACCAAAGCTTGTATGTAACGGTTTGGTGTTGCTAACTTGCTTATAGTTCTGTCTGTTGCCCACGGAACTGGGAAAGTCAATTCACCCTCTTCGATACGCATCACATCATAAATGCCGAAACTAGCTCCCTTGCGTAATACTCGAAATATTTCCTTAAACAGCAGATCTTTATCCTCAATATTCATTCCGACATGCAACATGTATCCGCCATCGAACGATTCGTCTTGAAAAGGCATTGAAACAGCGTTCCCCTGGTGAAGAACGACATTGTTTTCCAGTTTGACCCACTCGCATAGCACTTTTCCTGTATCTATGTACTCTTTTGTTAAGTCAATCCCGGTAACATGGTTGTTGTATTTGTTTGAAACAAATCTTGCTGCGCCGCCCAGACCGCACCCCACATCAAGTATATGGTGTTGTTCAGAGAAACTGAGTTGGCCCAACAAATTTTCGGTTGCTATTCGCCCACCTATATGAAACTCGTCAACGGGGGCGAGATCCTCAATGGTGATGTCGTCAAAAGTTTTGCCTAGCACGGTAATAGCATCTTCAATCGCTTGCAGTAGGTCTCCGTGTAGGTAGTGATTTGAAACTGTTTTATCATCGGTCATAATTGATTACCAAAGTGTCTGGATAAAAATATAACGTTTGGCACAGCGGCGGAGTGGGCGCAGCACACGGAGTCCAGCCCCGAAGGGGCGATGTTGCTGCCACTTGTTAAGCGGCTTGGACCACTGCGGCTTCAACGGCTTTTGGTAGGTGGGCATCGACAAAACATGACGCTGGAAACAGATAGTCCTCTCCTGATTCGTCCAGGATACGAATATGGTCAATCTTCGCCGCAGTTGAATCGGGGACTACCTGATAAATTTTCCGTTTCTCGAGAGAAGTGGGATATTCTGAATTCTCAATGCAAATTACAAATTTCGATTGTGTCATGGTTCATTCCATCAATTGCTTGATTTTGTATTCCTTGCGACCGATACCTGTTGCTTCGTACCAGTGTAACTCTGCTTGATAGGTAGTTCCATCTGAAAATTCTATGGTTGCGATACCCTTCCGTTTTCTCCAGCGCCCATTCCCGTATACGCGACGTAGTCTGGCGATCTCTCGTATGCCGGTTCCTGTCGCAAACGTCTCCTCCCGACTTATTTTTCC
>CAZAZB010000269.1:0-4464 GCA_964489485.1 uncultured Pseudomonadales bacterium
TGTTACGTTTCCCCTCTGATTGTTTTCTCCGGTTGAATGAGCCTCTGCTGACAGAAGTCTGGTGACATGAAGAATTTGCTCGGGACTTTTTTGCCATAAGTAACCTGTATGTTGCAAATTGTTAATCGAGTTCTGATTTTCACTCATTGAACAAGTCCTCCTGTTGGTTAGTGGGGTTTCCCCTTTTGAATCTGTTCAATTGGGGCTGATCGAAAAATCACTCTATCCATGATGTTAATTAAAACGACACAAGTAGCAACAAGAAATTGGGGTCAGGTCTTGATAATTTGATCATTCATATAAATCAAATATTTTGATAGCACCTTTTTCCGTCGAAATGGTATGGTTATAGGCTGATCAAAGTAGACCCTGAAGAGATCAGATAGAAATAGGCAATAGGATTCTGGAATGTCGAATTCAATCAAAGCAATAATCAAGACTCGGCTGGAGGCCGTTCGAAACGAAATGGAAACAGAAAAGCTGGACGCTTTTATTGTTCCCAGAGCAGATGAATATCTCGGCGAATATGTTCCTGAGCATAATGAAAGGTTGAAATACATCAGCGGTTTCAGTGGTTCTGCTGGAATGGTTGTCTTGTTAAAAGACCGGGCTGCTGTTTTTGTCGATGGACGCTATACCATTCAGGTACAGCAACAGGTGCCGAGCGACCTGTACGAATATCATCATCTGATCGAAGACCCCCCCATTTCATGGTTAGGCCGGACACTGGGCAAGAATGCACGTGTCGGCATCGACTCGCGTCTGCATACCTATGCATTTTATCAATCCACACTCGCTGCGTTGTCGGCTCTCGATATTCAATTGGTCGAAGTTTCAGAAAATCCTATCGACAAACACTGGCAGGATCGAGCAATACCAGAGCCACAACTGGCTATGTTATTGGAACAAGAGTTCACTGGTGAAAGCAGTGCCAGTAAAAGGCAAAGAATCGGCGCGATTATCGAAGCGGAAGGCGGGAACATTGCGCTGATTACACAACTTGATTCAATTGCCTGGCTTCTCAATATTCGAGGTGCGGATGTACCTCGCCTTCCAGTAATTCTTGGATTCGCTACACTGAGCAAGAGCGGAGAGATGACGTTTTACACCGATCCGCGGAAAATTCCGAATGACCTTTACCAACATGTTGGCGAGGGGGTATCTATTCAGGATGAATCGCTGGTGGCAGATGCGTTCTCCAGTCTCGGCGAATCCAATCAAGTGGTGCTCATTGATGAAAACACAACCAACGCCTACTCGGTACTGCGGTGTATCGATAGTGGATGTGAAATCTTAAAAGAAAGAGACCCTGTACTGGTGCCAAAAGCACAGAAAAACAGAACTGAATTGAATGGCATGCGTAATTGCCATGTCCGCGATGGGTCCGCTGTCTCCAAATACCTTTGCTGGCTAGAGACAGAAGTTGCTGCCGGTCGCCTGTACGACGAAGGAGAACTCGCGGACCGACTGGAGGTCTATCGGCGGGAACTGTCCGGCATTCACGATCTTTCCTTCGATACTATTTCCGCTGCTGGCGCCAATGGTGCCTTGTGTCATTACAACCATCAGAACGGCACGCCGTCTATGCTGGTACTGGATTCACTCTACCTTGTTGATTCCGGTGGCCAGTATTCCGACGGTACGACAGATATCACAAGAACGGTGGTCATTGGCCAGCCCTGCGATGAACACAAAAAGATGTTCACACTGGTTTTGAAGGGCCATATCGCACTGGCCAGGGCTGTCTTTCCCAAGGGTACCGCTGGCGTACAACTGGATGCTCTCGCCAGGCAATTCCTGTGGCAGGAAGGACTCGATTACGATCATGGTACGGGACATGGCGTTGGCTCTTTCCTGTGTGTCCATGAGGGACCGCAGCGTATTGCCAAGGTGCCCTCCCCCGGTGCCGAGCTATTACCTGGCATGGTTCTTTCCAATGAACCTGGCTATTACAAAGAAGACTGTTATGGCATTCGCTGCGAAAATCTTATGGCAATCAACCAAAGACAAGACGGAATGCTTGAGTTTGAAATAATTACCTTTGCACCCTTTGATTTGCGACTCATCGACAAGCAACTGTTATCACCCGATGAGACTCACTGGATCAATCAGTATCATCAGGATGTGTTTGAGAAGCTCTCTCCCCTGATGGAGGGCGATTCACTTGCCTGGCTTGAACGGTCGACTGCTTCACTCTAGCGCCTCTCTGGCAACTGCTCGTCTTCTAAATTACACTGTGCGCTCTAATCAATTTGGAACTCGCAGATGGAAAATGTTGCAGGTAAAGTGGCCTTTATTACGGGTGGTGCAAGTGGTCTGGGGCTGGCAATGGCGCGATCATTTTCTGCCGCTGGTATGAAAGTGGTTATCGCCGATATTCAGGATGATGCCCTCGCTGCGGCAAAAGAAGAATTTTCCGACACTAACGCCGATGTCATCACCATGAAACTGGATGTCACCGATCGCGGGGCGATGGAACAGGCCGCTAAAGACACCATCGAAGCTTTCGGCAAGGTTCATGTACTCTGTAATAATGCCGGTGTTGCCGTCAATGGCGATATCAGCGATATGACCTACAAGGACTGGGATTGGGTCATGAAGGTGAATCTCGATGGCGTCGTTAATGGCATGGTGACATTCACTAACCTGATCAAATCCCATGGTGAAGGGGGTCACATTGTCAATACTGCTTCCATTGCGGGTCAGCTCGGTATGGGCGGGATGAGCGTCTACAACACCACCAAGTTCGCTGTTGTGGGCATGTCGGAGGCCATGCGTCAGGATTTGGCGCCACATAATATCGGTACTTCAGTACTTTGCCCTGGGTTCGTCGCTACCCAGATATTCACCTCGGAACGCAATCGGCCGGATCAACTCGGCGGATCAGAAGCATCCACCTTTGATGTTGGCAAAGTCGGCGAGATTGATGAGGAAAGCGAAGAGGCCCAACAGATGCAGGAAATGCTGGACAACGCGCTGGACCCTTCTGTTATCGGCGATATGGTTTTGTATGCCATACAGAATGATGAATTCTATATATTGAGTCATGCCGAATTCCAAGATGCTGTCGCTGATCGGGGTCGGGAGCTAAGCGATTCTTTCGACCGATGGACTGCTTACCGACAGGAACACAATATTTAGTCAGGTTCGATCACCGAACAATTCAGGATAGAAATGAATCGACTTCAGGCAATCTCACAGCTAACAGCGGTAGGTGAAACCCACGAGTTGCAGCCAATGCAAATTCGCGGGCAACAGTGTCGCGTGTTCAAGAACGCACCTCCAACATTGCCGGACCTGTTTAGCCAGACCCGCAGCGATGTCACATTTCTTGTCTATGAAAACGAACGTTATTCATTCGAGGAGACCTACCAACAATCCTGCAATGTTGCGCACCTGTTGGTTAACCAGCTAGGTGTTAGGAAAGGCGACAGAGTGGCTATCTCCATGCGCAACTACCCTGAATGGGTTATCGCATTCGAGGCGATTACATCCATCGGTGCTATCGCGGTGGCAATGAACGCACTCTGGCTGACAGAAGAAATGGAATATGGACTCAGCCATAGTGGCTGCAGGGTTTTATTTGCTGATCAAGAGCGGGTAGATAGAATCGAACCTGTCTATCAACAGCTCGGCATTAAGGTGATTGCTGTACGAACGGACAAGACATTACCCGAAGGTATTGAGGATCTAGCAGACCTGCTTGCGGCTAACTCTTACCAGGACATTCAGGAAATGCCTGATGTTGAACTGGCATCAGACGATGATGCAACAATACTCTACACATCTGGCTCAACGGGCCACCCAAAGGGCGCCGTCTCGACACATCGTAATATCATCAATGCCCTGCTGTCATGGGAACTTGATGCGCAGGTCGCTCAGAAACTTTCCGGCATGGAAGCCCCCGCTCCAGATTTTCCACCGGCAACGCTGCTAGGTGTACCCTTGTTTCACGCCACAGGTTCCCATGCAGTCTTCTTGATGTGTTATCGCCTGCAAAGACGCATGGTTTGCATGTACAAGTGGGACCCAGTGATTGCTGCGGAACATATTGAAATCGAGAAGATATCATCATTTGTCGGTCCGGCCGCCATGACAGGGGATCTCGTCAAGGTCGCAGCTAAAACCAATCGTGACCTTAGCTCACTGGCGACCGTGGGCGGAGGCGGCGCACCAAGAGCGCCAGAACAAGTAAAAGGTATTGCCAGTACCTTCGCCAATGCCTTACCCAACACTGGTTGGGGTATGACTGAAACCAATGCGATTGGTGCAGGTATTGGCGGTGAAGACTACCTCGATCACCCAGGGAGTTCCGGTCGTTGTTCGGCCGTTCTGGACATCGCGATTTTCGATGAGGGCGGTAAAAAGTTGGCTTCAGGAGAAAGAGGCGAACTTTGGATTCGTGGTACGTCGATTATTCGCGGTTATTGGGATCGACCCGATGCCAATGCAGAGGCCTTCGAG
>CAZAZB010000269.1:4564-6126 GCA_964489485.1 uncultured Pseudomonadales bacterium
AAAACTTTCCTTGCAGATCATATTGCACGATTCAAGATTCCCCGTTATTACAAACAAACCACTGAACCATTGCCGAGAATTGCCTCTGGCAAGATTAACAAGCGCGAATTGCGAGCCATTGCGGTCAATGAACTCGCGAACATCAGTCAATTCGACGACGTCGAAACAAGGACGGTCTGATGCGCTTTGACGCAACCTTCAGCGATGTATCACATCGCCTGGAACACAGCGGCCCCGACCTCTGGCAAGTCCATACTGACGCATTGAATAAGCTTGCAGCAGGCGAAGATATCATCATGATGTCAGTGGGCGATCCGGACCTGCCAACCATTGAACGCATTATTGAACACGCAGTGACCAGCTTGTATCGCGGGCGAACCCACTATTCACCGGGAATGGGCGAACTCAGCTTAAGACAGACTGTCGCAGATATAGAAACCCAGGCCAGCGGCAAGGCAACAACCCCTGATGAGGTGATCATCTTTCCCGGAGCAACCAATGCCGTTTATAGTGTTCTTGCCTGTCTGCTCAACCCGGCAGACGAACTGATTGTCACCGCACCAACCTATGTTGGCTACCAGGGTATATTCCAGACAATCGGTAGTTCTATTGTCTCTGTCGATTCTGACGCAAGTAACGGCTTCTCCCTTAGTACGGCTGATCTTAAGCAGGCTATTACACCAAAAACCAGGGCCATATTGTTGAACACGCCGGGAAATCCGGCAGGCAATATCATCCCAGGTGAGCAACTTCGGGAATTGGCCAAATATTGTCTGGAGAAAAATATATGGCTGATCTGTGATGAAGTTTATTCGATGATCACCTTCGAAAAACGACATACCTCGGCAAGAGCCGCAGCAGAGGTACTTGACAATGTCATCATCATAGATGGCCTCTCCAAATCACATGCCATGACAGGTTGGCGGTTGGGCTGGGCAGTTGCGCCCACCAATGTCATCGAAAAATTACTTGGTTTCACTTCTGCAACAATCTTTGGCTGCAGCCAGTTTATTCAGGATGCTGCTGCTTTTGCCATGCAGAATGACGGCGAATATATTCAGTCGATCACGGCGGAATACCGTGCCAGAAGGGACTATGCTTGCGGTCGTATTGAAACGATATCAGGACTTTGCTGTCAAAAACCCGAGGCCGGTATGTTCTTGATGCTGGATGTTTCCGCAGTGGCCTGCGACGGATTCGAATTTGCCCGGGGGCTATTGGATGCAGAAGGTGTTTCGGTACTGCCCGGTGAAGGATTCGGTGCCATCACCAAAAACTTTGTGCGACTATCACTGACACACCCGGTAGATGGTCTTGAAATTGCTTTTGACAAGATAGAGCGACATGTCATTTCTATTAACACAGGGTCCTATTAACACAGGGTCCTATTAACACAGGGTCCTATTAACACAGGGTCCAACCAGAACAGACTCAGGAGTCATTCAATGTTAACCAGACTTACCCGTATTTTACTCGTTACTACGCTCTCCATGGCTGTGGGCGGAATGGCTTTTGCCGATATGAACTCATCAAAATCTCATTCAATGGGCAAGATACCCATG
>CAZAZB010000270.1:0-3432 GCA_964489485.1 uncultured Pseudomonadales bacterium
GGCATGTGAAATCCGCCAAAGTCGATATTGTAATCCTGGGTGGTGGCGGTGCGGGCTTGAGAGCCGCAATTTCCATTGCAGAGTCCCATCCAGAACTCAAGGTCGCATTGGTATCAAAAGTGCTACCCATGCGAAGCCACACCGTCGCCGCTGAAGGCGGTTGTGCGGCTGTCACCCAGGCACAGGATTCTCTTGCTTACCATTTTGACGATACCGTTGCCGGTGGTGACTGGCTGTGCGAACAGGACGTTGTCGAGTATTTCGTTAGCCAGTGTCGCAATGAACTGATTCAACTGGAACACTGGGGCTGTCCCTGGAGCCGAAAACCTGATGGGCATGTTAATGTCCGCGCATTCGGCGGAATGAAAGTTGAACGGACCTGGTTCGCCGCAGACAAGACCGGGTTTCACCTGCTTCATACACTGTTCCAGACCTCCATAAAATATCCTTCGATACAGCGATTCGATGAATATTTTTGTTGTGACCTGCTTGTTGATGATCATCGTTGCCAGGGCATTTTGACCATTGAAGTGTCAACCGGTGAGTTTGTGATGATTGAGGCCAAGGCGACTATCATTGCAACCGGTGGTGCAGGTCGTGTATTCAGGGAAAATACCAACGGTGGCATCGTGACAGGGGATGGTATGGCACTAGCATTCCGACATGGTGTTCCTTTGCGAGACATGGAGTTTGTTCAATATCACCCTACCTGTATGCCAGGGACGGGTCTGCTATTCACGGAAGCCTGTCGAGGAGAAGGAGGATACCTCTTAAACAGGCATGGATATCGATTCCTTCAGGACTATGGACTCGGCCCCGCTGAACCCACGCCACGGAACAAGGCCATGGAACTGGGTCCCCGTGATCGCCTGAGCCAGGCTATCTGGCATGAAAAACAAGCCGGAAACACCATTAGCGGGGATCACGGCGACCACGTACTACTTGATCTTCGACACCTGGGAGAAGATAAATTACATGAGCGACTTCCGCTGATCTACGAGATGTCGCTGCACTATCTCGGCATTGATCCGGCAAAGGAGTGTATTCCCGTGCTACCCGCTGTGCACTATACGATGGGTGGAATCCTGGCAAATATTCGGACTGAGTCACCGTTAAATGCCCTCTATTCGGTAGGTGAATGTTCAAGCATTGGCCTTCATGGGGCCAACCGCCTGGGTTCAAATTCTCTATCTGAATTGTGCGTCTTCGGTAAGGTGGCTGGCGTCCAGGCGGCCGAATTCGCCTTGCATTGTGACTATGGCAACACCAGCAGACTTCTGGATTTGGCCGAAGAATCCAGACGCGCGGCCGTGCAAATAAGGGAGTCCGACGGCGATGAAAGAATCACAGTCCTAAAAACAGAAATGGCTCAGTCCATGGCGAACGGATGTGGTATCTATCGCACTGACCAGGAAATGCGAGTGACCAGTGGCAAAATCGCAGAACTCAAAGATCGATATAACAACCTTCATCTTGATGACCACTCACACGGCTGGAACACTGAATGGTTGATGGCACTGGAACTCGGGTTTCAACTGGATGTCGCGCAAGCCATGGTTCACTCAGCGATTAGACGTAAGGAATCCCGGGGCTCGCATCAGCGCCTGGATGGTTTCACCGCACGGGATGACGATCAATACCTGAAACACAGCCTTGCTTACTATAACCAGGAGGGTGAACCAAACATCGAATATATGAATGTGAAGATTACGACATCAGAGCCAGCCGCCCGCATTTATGGAAAGCTGGCTGAAGACCGGCAGAAAACGTAATGATGGTGAATGACAGATTGCAAAAATTGGGACATCCGGATGTCTGACCAGAGAATCATTGAAATAGAAATTCTGCGTTACAGGCCAGAACAAGAGGATACTCCCCAGTGGTGTTGTTACGAGGTCACATTCACCGACGATATGACGGTGCTTCAAGGTCTGCAGCACATAAAAGATCAGATTGATGGATCATTAAGTTTTCGCTGGTCCTGCCGTATGGCTATTTGTGGTAGTTGCGGCATGATGATAAACAACGAGCCAGCACTCTCATGCCAGACCTTTCTACGAGATATTTATCCTCACCGCGTACGCGTCGAGGCGCTCAGTCACTTTCCGATTGAACGAGATCTCATCGTGGATATGAGCGACTTCATGGAAAAGTTAGAAAGTATCACGCCTTATATTGTGCCAGAAAAACCACGCACCATCGAGGAGGGAGAGTACCTGCAATCACCGAAGGAACTCGCTACCTATGAACAATTCAGCGCCTGCATTAACTGCTTGCTTTGTTACGCGGCCTGCCCCCAGTATGGTATCAATACTGATTTTACTGGCCCCGGCGTCTTGGCACTGCTGCACCGCTACAATGCTGATTCAAGAGATGGCGCAAGGGAAAAACGGATGGAGGTGATCAATGGCGATAATGGTGTCTGGGGCTGTACGCTGGTCGGATATTGTTCCGAGGTCTGTCCCAAGGGTGTAGACCCTGCAAATGCTGTAAACCGAAATAAAATTGATAGCACACTTGACTACTTCGCGCATTTCTTCGTTCCCGTTAGAAGCTCAAATGATTAGGCGTTCTTCCTATAACCGTTCAATGAAGCACTGGTGGATCAGGAATCCTTACTACCTTAAGTACATGATTCGAGAATCAACTTCGGTGTTCGTCGTGATCTATGCCTTGATCCTTCTGACGGGACTTTGGAGTCTTGTCAACGGGAAACTGGCTTACGAAGGATGGCAGGAGGGGTTGACCCATCCAATATCCATTGCCTTTCATCTACTCGCGATGGGGGCGGCTATTTACCACACAATCACCTGGTTCAAGGTCTCACCAAAGGTCGTGCCGCACGTCTACATTAGCACCTGGCGAATCCCGGATCGATTCATCACTGGTATCCAGTACATCGTCGCCATTGTTTGTTATCTCACCCTGTGGTTTGTTGTGGGAGGTATATTTTGACGACAAAACGATCCCACGAGCCCATCTTCTGGTCACTCTTTGGCGCTGGCGGTGTCATCATCGCATTCATCCTACCCATGTTGATATTCATCACCGGGATTGCCTCTCCGCTTGGTTTTTTACCTGTCGATGCACTGACATATGAGAGAGTGACTCACTTTGCAAATGGATGGACGGGAAGGGTTTTCATCCTCATCGTGGTAAGCCTGACACTATGGCATGGCGTACATCGAATATTCCTCAGTTTGCATGATTTTGGTATCAGGAAGGAGAACTGGCAAAGATGGTTACTCTATGGGTTTGCTGCCCTCGGGACTCTCATGACCGGGATTTTGTTGTATCTGTTACCTGTGTAAGATGTGCCGCGACACCGTGGCTCACAGCAAATGTGTGGTGACCCACTGACTGAATTAGCGACCTTACCTGGGTTAACGACTTTATTTGGGTTAACGACTTTGTTTGAGTTAACGACTTTGT
>CAZAZB010000270.1:3532-6124 GCA_964489485.1 uncultured Pseudomonadales bacterium
GTTAACGACTTTGTTTGAGTTAACGACTTTGTCCGGGCGGGAGACGATTGTCGCTATTGGTCAGGGAGTCTAGCAAGTCAGCACCTCCCGTCTGAATTTCATCATCAAGCTTTTTAAGTTCTTCCTTGTCTTTCTCGAATGATTTAAGAATTGACTCATTTTGCAGCTGCCGCCTGATCTCATCCGTTCCAATCTCTCTTTCCAGGTTGGATTTGATTTCATTGAAAGATCGTCGCAGCTTGTGGTACCACCTTAACCCGTTGCGAATCGTCGCGGGCAGTCGTTCCGGGCCAATGAGAAGGAGCCCTACAACGGCGATTATCAAGAGTTCCAAAAGACCTATATCAAACATAATCTGGACAGGTGAGCACATCAAAAAAGTTTTGGGCAATCAATGACAGGCTATTCTATTTATCGATGTATTGCACGGGCGCTTTGCCCAATACAAAGCAAACTCTGTGGTAGTCTAGCCCTCAGCATTGTACTCAACACGGTACCCAGCAGAGCAAAATGACATCCCAGTGGAACTCAGGCATATTTCAGTCATGACAAAAATCTATTTGATTCGGCACGGTAGGGCCGCTGCTTCCTATACCGATAACCTGGACCCAGGTCTGGACGATCTTGGCCGCACCCAGGCAGAGGAAGCCGCCGATATTCTCACTGGCCATACGCCACTGAAAATTCTGTCCAGCCCATTAAAAAGGGCGATGGAAACAGCAATGCCGCTCTCAACAAGAACTGGAACCGGAATTGAAACGGAATATCGTGTTTCAGAAGTTCCGTCGCCGGGCTTGTCACTGAAAGAACGAGGGCCCTGGCTAAGCGCCGTGATGCAAGGTGATTGGCAAGATCAATCTGATGAATTACTGGCCTGGCAGAAGGAAATGGTTGATTGTCTCACCTCTCTTGTTGATGACACCGCAATATTCACCCACTTTGTCGCCATCAACGCCATTGTCGCAGCGGTGGAACAGACCACCCCAGTGCTCGCTTTCCGACCAGACAACGGGTCGATCACAACACTTCAATCTGACGGGCTGGCCCTAACACTCTTAAGTCTCGGTAGGGAGGGAAAGACGAAGGTGAATTGACAAACCAACCATGACAGCCATCGTTCGATTAAAAATAACCAGGGCTATTAGGCTTGTTGCGCGGCATGAGGCAAAGAGCCTATCCCAGCCAGAGCCAACGCGATAGATGTCAGTTCGTCCCAGGGATTCCCGCTGACCGCACCTTTCACCATGCCATCAATATCCGATACGCTCGCCAGCAGCATTAGCAAGTCAGAACGCGTATGGGTTCTCAGACATTCGGACACAATGTGTTTTCTCTTCTGCCAGACACGCCCGTTTCTCAACGCACTGTCCAGGGTTCCAGATTCAAGATCAGCAGCCATACCGATCAAAGCACGAATCTCACGAGCCAACATGGAAACGAGATACAGCACCTCGACACCTTCGAGCTGAAGACCTGTCGCAATCTTTAACGTTCTGGTTGCGTCGCCACCAACCGCCGCATCAATCAAACTGAAAACATCATATCTGGAGTGATCTGCAACGCCCTGCCGTACCAGGACTCCATCTACCTTCCCATCTGGCGACACGAGTCGTAGACGTTCTATTTCCTGTACAGCCGCCAGCAGATTCCCTTCCAAGCGTTCTACCATCATTGATACAGCCTCTCTCGTGGCGGTAAGCCCGGCTCGTCTGAAGCGGTTCTCAATCCAGGCAGGCATATCTTTTAGTTCGATTGGCCAGATTTGAACGTAGATGGCGGCTTTCTCTAGCGCCAGGAACCATTTGGTCCTGGTCGATCTGGCATCCAATTTAGGCATCACCAGCAACATGACAGTATCGGAAGGCGGCGCCTCAGCGAAAGCCGTGAGAATGGCAATGCCAGCATTCCCCGGGGATGTAGAGTTAAATCTTAATTCGATAATTTTTTGTTCTGCAAAAAGAGACATGCTATTGATACTGAAAGCAACTTGTTCCCAGTCGAACTTGGCTTCGACATGGTACAACTCCCGTTCTGCATATCCCGACTTTTTCAGTGTCGAGCGAATCAGGTCACAGGATTCCTGGACCAGCAAGGGTTCATCACCGCTGACAATATAGAGGGGCAGGCCATTTTTCTTCAGTTCCGCCTGGAGCTTATTGGGATAGACTTTCAAAGGACTCTACACTGGCGCTGACACGACGCAGTATCTGGGTGGCTAGATCTGCTCTCATTTCTTCGAGCAACAATTCTTCCTCTGTGTTACTCCCCACGAGGCTGATCGTATCAAATGTATAACTTCTTTCTGTAAATATTGCGCTCGGAGGGATGATCGTTTCACCGCTGGCAGTGGTCAGTGTTATCTCTACCTCGAGTCTGAGCCCATATTCGGCAACACTGATCGTTTTCGTGGTAGAGATGGCGCGCTTGGAATTTCTTTCCCTTCCAACAGCCAGCCGAAATTCCGAGTCCTTGGCGGAGGGCACAATCGTCACACCAGATTGAGTGAAAATCCTGTTCAGTTTTTGGTAGAAATTACCAAATTTATTTCCGGAGGAAATATAGACGTCTTCCAGTTTTGTTTCCACACTCTGA
>CAZAZB010000271.1:0-6107 GCA_964489485.1 uncultured Pseudomonadales bacterium
CTATGCTCCGACCAAAGGTCGTATGAACCCAATCCGGGCTACACAGTTCTCCGATGACCAGATAGTCAGTGTCTTTACCCGGCATAGAAACGACTTCACCACCGAGTTCACTGATCGTCTCCTCACACTCAAGGTTTGAACCGAACACAAACTTGCCCGTCAGACAAAAAGTCCGACCAACAAATTCCAAATCAGGGGCAGGTTTATCGACAGGCAGCGTCGTCGATTTGTTGGGCTCCTGGAATAATGAACTTTCACCCGTCAGGTCACGCAGTGTGGCTAGCAATTCGACCTGTTCATCAGGACTCAGAACACCGTCTTTTAACATTTCGGTAAGTCGAGCATAAAGAACATTCACCGGCCACTTGTCGGCTATTTCACGATGCTTTTCGATCCACTGTCCCAGAAAAATAGCTTCCTTCTCATCGACAATACCGTCAGCAATGACGCCGCGGCTTATGCCAATCAGTTCATCTATCAGTCTGTCCTGCACTCTTCCAGCATTTCTGGATCTGGCGGTCTTACTCATTTCTTTTTGTCTCCTTACAACTTTTTATATTGTCTGACTTCATGACTTATCGACTTCACCGGACCTACCTTGAAACATACTTGAAACATATTTGAAAAATAGCCTCAACCAGAAGCCTGGTTGAAAAATAGCCTCAACCAGAAGCCTGGCAAAATCAGGGTTTACTCAAATCAGTACCGGACCAGGGTTGAACGTAGTCAGCAAGTTCCAGGGGCTTGATAGATTTCAGCCTACCTTCAATTTGCCCAAGATAGAGGAACCCAGCCAGGGATTCATTTTCGCTTATCCCCAACCCATGCTGAACAATTTTATTGTAGGCCATGCTCCCGGACCGCCACATAGCACCAAGCCCTTGCGCATACGCCGCCAGCAACATGTTCTGTACCGATGCACCTGTGGACAATAGCTGTTCGACGTCCGGTACCCTGGGGTGAGTGGTGAAACAGGTTATCGGCACAACGATAAGAGGCGAACGAAAAGGCTTCTTTTTAACCTTGGCAATATCGTTCGTATTCAGCTCAGGATCTTCCGAGAGTCGCGCCTGGGCGAACAATGAACCTAACTGTTCTCTCGCATCCCCGCTGATGGTCAGAAATCGCCAGGGTCTTAGCTGGGCATGGTCTGGTGCTCTTAGTGCCGCACCGAGAATAATTTCCAGTTGCTCTTTTCCTACATTCCCCGCGAGTCTGGGCGATGATACTCTTCTTTGTAGTAGCTCGAGAGCATCCAAGTTGCTGCCTCTTGTATCTCACATGTTGCGCTACCATACTTGAATCAATGCCCGAGTAACACTCATGCGGACAAAATGATTCAAGATCACAGACCTTTCTATCTGAAGCGCCTGATTCACCAATTTGAACAATGGTATACGCAGCACTTCGTGTGTCCACAAATGGAAAGTCTGGGTGCTGGTTACCACATGATGAAGCCCTGGAATGTTCGCTGCCATGGCAGACACATTTGTATCGGCAAAAATGTCCACATTGTGACCACGCCCGACAGGCTCGTCTCTTTTTCCACCTGGCAGTTTGAGAACCATCAGGGGCATATCAACATTGGCGACAATGTTCTGCTTTGCCCCGGCGTTCGCATTGACTCCGCGTCAGAAATCAATATCGGTAACAATTGTATGTTTGCTGCGGGTAGCTATATTACCGATGCTGATTGGCATGGCATCTATGACCGAACCACGCCGGTTGGCAATACTCGCCCTGTAAACTTGTCCGATAATGTCTGGATTGGTGACGGTGCGATTGTCTGTAAAGGTGTGACGATCGGCGAGAACAGTATTATTGGTGCCGGTTCAGTTGTCGCTGGTGATATTCCGGCGAATATGATTGCCGCAGGTAATCCGGCGAAGGTCATTAAGCAACTTGATCCTGATCAGCTACTGGTCACCCGGGCTTCGATTTTTCAGGACATCCATCAACTTGATGATGATATGGAGAAACTGGAGCGGTACATCCTGCACCACAATACGATCTGGGGTTGGATACGCTCGAAACTCGCACCACGCAAGGGTGATTGAGCCGTCTTGCCGCAAACCACGTAGTGAGCACCGACCTACTGTCGCCAAAGGCGAACATCCGACGGCAGAGATTCCTCATGCATTCTATGTGAGTTGATATCAATGCCACCACGCCGACTAAATCGTGTGCTTACGCCGAGCCTGGTAGGCGAACACCTGTTCATAATGTCCACAAATATCCGTTCAGTAATCTGTTCAGCAAACTCGGCATGTTCACGATAGGAAATGAGATACTTGAGCAAACCTTCATGGCTGATGATGTTGCCATTGTACTGAATCAGAACGCTCGCGATATCCGGCTGCCCTGTCATCGGGCAGAGCGCTTTAAACAGATGCGTGTAGACAGATTCACGGACAATCATATTACTTTCAATTTCCAGAAAATCAGGATTCCAGTAATACTCGGAAACCTCGATGTCCAGATTATCCAGCGTGGTGCCCGCCAGAAGTCCGATGCCTTCTTGTTGAACATGTTCAGGGGCAATAAGAGACACACTGACGGGCGCTCTTGCTGCGAGCGTCAGATCTGATTCCAGCGTCGAAATCACTTCATTTCTGTGACCAAAAGTCGTCCCGCTGTAAGAACCAAGGTAGAGTTTTAAAGACTTGGATTCAATGAGATAAGCTGACTTACAAGGTATCTGAAACTGTGCCAGGGCGACTTCGGGTTTGCCCTTTGGACCGAGCCAGGTAAATTCGTAGGCATTCCAGGTATCCAGACCCTTGAAAGGCAGATCATCCTCTGTAATGCCGAGTGTCTGTCTCTGGGTTTTGCGCAGGATCGACTCGAGCAAGGAGGGTGTATAGGTGGTCACGTTGCCCGGTCTTGTGCTTGTCACCTTTTCATCTACCATCCGCCAAAAGCTCCAGTTTGCGGGTAATTTAAGCCCGACAGTTCACTTGATACCGGATCATTTGTCAATATTTGACGATGTCTGGCACCCAGGGGCATATGACCGGTCAAATACTGCTGCTATTCCAGCCTGTTTTGATTTGTCTTGCCAGTGGAAGTTATATAAAGTCGCAGCCTTCCACTGAATAGCCCTATTTACACTCGAAGGTACACACAAATGTACGCTGCAATTTTAACACACTAAATCGGCGACCTATGCGAACCCTGCTTCAATTTTTCATCTATACCCTTATCTCCTGCATCTTTTGTACTGCGCAACTTTATGCGGGGCAACTCGAGGAGATTGTCGTTACTGCAACACGACATGACCAGAAGATTGGAACCCTGACCAGCAATATCTCGTTCATTAACTCTGATGTACTCGAATCAGTCTCTCAGACCCATATCAACGAGGTCATGCAAAGAATCTCTGGCACCTGGATCAGCCGTGGGAATGGCCAGGAGAGTCTAACGGCTATTCGATCGCCGGTCCTGACCGGGGCTGGAGGATGTGGCGCTTTTCTGATGGCACAGGATGGCATTTCACTTCGCGCGACCGGATTCTGCAATGTCAATGAGCTCTTTGAATCTCAAAGTGAAACAGCGTCACGAATTGAAGTCATCAAGGGTCCGGGTTCTGCGCTACACGGCTCCAATGCACTGCATGGCATGGTGAACATCATCACACCTGCTATCACTGGAAAGGAAAGCCTTGTCCAGCTAGAAGCAGGACCACATGAGTATTACCGTACCAAGTTAGGCTATAGCAACGACGTGTGGCGTATCGATTTCAGTGGCACCTCCGATGGAGGGTACAAGGATGACTCCGGTTTTGGCCAGCAGAAACTCAACGCCAAAGTGAGACACTCATTCGCAGGTTTCGATGCGACAACCACCTTTGCCTACACCAACCTGAACCAGGAAACAGCTGGATTTATCAAAGGTCCCAAGGCTTACAAAAACCCGGATCAGAAAAAGGAGAATCCTAATCCGGAAGCCTTCCGGGATGTCCGTTCCGCCAGACTCTACTCAAGACTGGAAAAGGAACTCGATGATGGCAAGACGCTCGTTATCACACCTTACCTGCGTTATACCGACATGGCTTTTCTGCAGCACTTTCTGCCAGGCCAGGCACTGGAGGAAAATGGACACACAAGCATCGGCTTCCAATCCAACCTCTACTCCAATGAAGCCTGGATCATCGGTATGGATGCAGAATTCACCCAAGGATTTCTAAAGGAGACGCAACCTAACCCAACACCAGGAAGCCCTTTTCTAATGGAAACTATTCCCCAGGGCGACCATTACGACTATGAGGTAGGTGCCGCCATCCTTGCTATTTTCGGCCAGTACACATTTACCCTGGGTGATAAAACGGAACTGGTTGCAGGCGGGCGTTATGAATGGCTGTCCTATGACTACAATAACAAGATGATTGACGGACGAACGAGAGATGACGGGACATCCTGTGGTTTTGGTGGTTGCCGACCCAACCGACCTGCTGACCGAAGCGATTCATTCAACAACTTTTCACCCAAGTTAGGACTGGTCCACCGCTTCGACGACAAAAACCAACTCTATGCCCAGATATCCAGAGGATTTCGAGCACCTCAGGCAACCGAGCTTTATCGACTACAGGCTAACCAATCGGTATCCAATATTGATTCAGAAGAACTCGATAGTATCGAAGTCGGGCTTCGCGGGGGCACCGATGTCATTGGCTATGATGTTTCTGTCTATACTATGCGTAAAGACAATTTTATCTTTCGCGATACGGACCGAAACAATATCGACAATGGGGAAACTTCCCATCGCGGCATTGAAGTCACAATGAACTGGCAGATGACAGAATCCTTCACCAGCAACCTGTTCTTCAGTTATGCGCGGCATCAGTACGAGAATGATCCAGCGCTCTCGCGCTCACCAATCGCCGGAAATGACATAGACACGGCACCACGAACCATGGGTTCTTTCAATGTTGCCTGGCACCCCGGGGAAAAGCTGAATGCAGAACTGGAATGGGTGCATCTGGGTGAATATTATATGGACCCGGAAAATACCACCAAATACGGCGGACATGACCTATTGAACCTACGTGTCGCCTGGCGCTTTTCAAATACATGGACAGGATTCTTTCGCGTCATGAATCTGACAGACGAAGACTATGCCGAGCGGGCTGATTTTGGATTCGGCAGTGAGAGATACTTTGTAGGTGAACCCATATCGTTATATCTTGGTGTTCGACATTCACTCTAAACCCTTTGGCAGGATCGACCCTGCCCGGCAACCTATAACAATTTGAAGTAAGAAGAGGAAAACAGACGATGAAATCGAGAGCAGCAGTCGCATGGGCATCAGGCAAGCCCCTTTCAATAGAAGAAGTGGATGTCCAGGGTCCAAAGGAAGGGGAAGTTCTGATTCGGATGGTCGCTACGGGCGTCTGTCATACGGATGCATTTACGCTATCCGGTGCAGACCCGGAAGGTGTGTTTCCGGCAATACTCGGCCATGAGGGAGGCGCTGTCGTTGAAGAAGTTGGCCATGGCGTTACTTCTGTAAAACCTGGTGATCATGTTATTCCCCTCTATACCGCAGAATGTGGCAAATGTAAGTTTTGTACCTCCGGCAAGACGAACCTCTGCTCATCTGTTAGAGAAACTCAAGGCAAGGGTCTGATGCCCGATGGAACTACCCGGTTTAGTGCTGGCGGAAAAGAAATATTTCACTATATGGGTACCTCTACATTCTCGGAATATTCTGTGGTAGCTGAGGTCTCCCTTGCAAAAATCAGCAAGGAGGCACCTCTGGATCGAGTTTGCCTGCTCGGTTGTGGTGTCACCACAGGGATCGGCGCAGTGACAAAAACGGCGAAAGTAGAACCCGGTTCAACCATTGCTGTTTTTGGTCTTGGTGGCATAGGTCTAAGTGTTGTCCAGGGGGCAGTCATCGCAAAAGCCGGGCGGATTATCGTTGTCGATGTAAACAGCGACAAGTTTGAAATGGCGAAACTTCTCGGTGCAACTGACTTTGTCAATCCAAAAGACTATTCCGACCCGATACAAGACGTGATCGTAGATTTAACTGACGGTGGCGTCGACTATTCATTCGAATGTGTCGGTAATGTTGATCTGATGCGTTCGGCACTGGAGTGTTGTCAC
>CAZAZB010000272.1:0-6090 GCA_964489485.1 uncultured Pseudomonadales bacterium
AGTAACGGTCTTTGTCTAACGATCCTGGTGTAAGGTTCCTGGTCTAAAAGGTGCCAATCGAAACGAAGACAACTCGCGGCACATCTGTTCAGGCCTCTGAATACCCGTCGGGGTTGCGCAGTTGCCAATTCCAGGCATCTCTGCAAATATCTTCAATGGTTTTTTCAGCTTTCCAGTTCAGTTCAGAAAGTGCTAAGGCTGGATTTGTAAAACTTGATGGAATATCCCCCGCACGACGCGGGCCTATCACATAAGGAAGATTGAGGTTGTTGGCCCTTTCGAAAGCCTGGACGATATCCAGTACAGAATAACCGGTACCGGTGCCAAGATTGTAAGTCACGAGTCCGGGTCTTTCATTGAGTTTCTCCAGAGCGGCAAGGTGCCCTTTGGCGAGATCGACGACATGAATGTAGTCGCGGATGCAGGTGCCATCCGAAGTAGGGTAATCATTACCGAAAACCACTAGTTCAGCTCGTTTACCTACGGCTACCTGGGTCACGAAAGGTAAGAGGTTATTCGGTATACCGTTCGGATCTTCACCAATCTCACCACTGGCATGCGCTCCGCCTGGGTTGAAGTAGCGCAGCAGGGCGATATTCAAAGTGTTGTTTGCCGCGGCAAAATCTTCCAGAATTTTTTCGATCATTAGCTTGGTACGACCATAGGGGTTGGTCGCATCAATCACTTTGCTTTGTTCGTCGATAGGAACCACCTCAGGTTCACCATAGACCGTGGCAGAAGAACTGAAAACTAGATTGTTGATACCTGCTTTCAACATGGATTCGCAAAGGTTGAGTGTGGATAAAATATTCGTTCGATAGTAGGACAGTGGATTGTTCACCGACTCTCCGACGGATTTTAAGCCTGCGAAATGAATCACTGAATCATATTCGCTCGCTTCAAATATAGGATCCATGACACTGTTGTCTAGGAGATCTTTTTCATGAAAGGAAATCTGGCGGTTTGTGAGCCTTTCAACTCTTTGAACCGCCATATATGAGCTGTTAGAAAGGTTGTCTACTATGGTGACATCGTGGCCCGCATTGAGCAGTTCCACAGCCGTGTGGCTGCCAATGTATCCGGCTCCTCCCGTTAGTAGAACGTTCAACGTTGACCCCTCAATTTCTTAACGGTCATTTCTGACTCAAGATTTCTGATTGAAGTGACATACCAAGCTGTTGTTCAAGTTCGTCAAGTGCTTGTTGGCTGCTGGTGACCTTGATGGTTGCCATTCCCAGAGCTCGCGCTGGTTTCAGATTTATTCCCAGGTCATCCAGAAACAAGGCATCTTCCGGAAGGATGTTCATTTCCCGACAAGCGAGTTTGTAAATCTCCGGGTCGGGTTTACGCATATTCACTTTGCTCGATTCGATAAGGACATCGAATAACGACATCACTTCTTCTACCTGTTTGGCTTTACCTGTATCGCTTGTCATTGAAGGACCCTGGCCTGTCTTGACATTATTGGTAATACAGCCGATCTTCATTTTTGATTTTATGATTTTGAGAGCGGTGACCATTTCAGGACGGATGCTGCCGGACAAAAGAGCGAGTACCCGGGAGCCTCTGATCTCGTGACCGAGCGCCCTGGATTCATCCGCAAATTTCTGATCGAATACACCTGTACTGATCTCGCTGCTCTCAAGGAGCGCCCATGCATTAGTCGTTGGGTTGGTTGAGTTAATTTTGCGAATGAAATCGATGGGTAACTGGTTTGACTCCTCGAACCGGTTGAATGCTTCAAATGGACTCGTGGTAATGACACCACCAAAATCCCAGAGTACAGCTTTTATCGCCATAATGGACAATATCCCTTCTTGATTGTTGTACGCACTATACCGAAGTGGCTAACTGTTCCCAAACTAAATTCAGCCACTGCTTTTTTCATCGCAAGCATAACTATCTCGGTAGGTAATTACCGACAGCAAGCTTGAGAAATAAGTGTCCTTAATCAGACGTTCCCTCGTTGTTGTAGTCAACCGTGTACCAGGTTTCGGGCGACAGGCTAACAATGACATTTCCTTCACTGGTTCCAGAGGATGCTACATAGGATCGGCCTTGTTCTTCACCCAGGTATCGAATGGCCATCGATAATAGTTGGCCTTCATTGGGCGCGTTGATGACAAATGGTCCTTCGACCGAGACATATTGGTAGGGGGCTGTCTCCAACTGTACACATAAACTAATTCTTGTTGTTTTCTGCAGTAGTTTGCCCTTGATGGAATCGCTTTGTGTAATCATCCAGAGTTTTTTACCCGGCTCGTAGTCGTACCAGATTGGGACGGTTAAAGGTCCTTTATTCGCACGTGGTATGCTCACGATTCCAATGTGAACGCCTGCTAAAAACCTTTCTCTTTGTTCGATAGACATTGCTGACGACATAACTATTCCTCTGATGAATCCTTATGGTCCAATAAGTTGAACCGGGATGAATGGTTGGGCTCTGATGTGAAGACCAAAGACATGATGATCAAGGGTGTGAAAATCAAATATCTGAAGGTCCAGGACCGGAAGTAGCAACATATTGGACATTTGTTTTCTTTTCACCATCCAATGATATAATTTCCGTCTTATTTTTTCCTTCTGGTAATTTCAGGGTATCAAAGTGATGCCTGAATGCACAGAATACCCGGATTCTCTAGATAATTTGACTATGCAAAAAGAACACCATTCTCGACCAGAACTTGATCGCTCGTTAAGCGATCAGCACTCCTTTAACAAGGAGGAGTTAATTGAATGTGGCTACGGTCGCTTGTTCGGGCCAGGTCGTGCCCAGCTTCCTATCGATGAAATGCTAATGATCGACCGAATCACGGATATTCGTGAAACAGGAGGTATAAATGATAAAGGTCTCATTCGTGCCGAATTTGATATAAATCCTGACCTATGGTTTTTCAAGTGTCATTTTTATGGAGATCCCGTAATGCCAGGTTGTCTCGGTCTGGATGCACTTTGGCAACTGGTTGGCTTTTTCCTGGCGTGGAAAGGCAATCACGGCATTGGCCGAGCACTTGGTTGCAATAAGGTTAATTTTAGAGGTACCGTCTTGCCCACGGCAAAATTATTGCAATACGAGATAGACTTCACCCGCATTCGAGAAGGCCGAACTGTGCTGGGGATTGCAGATTGCAGGTTATTGTTGGACGACGAACAAATTTATGTGGCAGAAGGCGTAAGAGTTGGACTCTTTACATCGATGGATGAAACTGAGGTGACAGGATGAGAAGGGCTGTTATTACAGGGATGGGGTTGGTTTCCCCGCTTGGGAACAACCTCACAGATACCCTCGAATCTCTACAAACAACCCGTTCGGGGATTAAGTTCCAGGAGGCCTACCAGGAAGTAGGGATGCGTAGCCAGGTAGCGGGTAGCATCGATATCGACATAGAAGATCGGATAGAGAGAAAACTGCGGAGATTTATGGGAGATGCGGCCGCATTCTCCTATATCGCGTTGGATGAGGCTATTGCAGATTCCGGTCTTGAATCCAGCGAAGTTTCGAACATTCGCACCGGTATTGTAGCCGGCTCCGGTGGCGCGTCTTCTTCCAATCTAACAGAAGCCGCAGACATTTTAAGGGCCAAGGGAATTAAACGGGTTGGTCCCTATCGAGTGACTCGGACGATGGGTTCTACCGTATCAGCTTGCCTCGCGACACCATTCGGTATTAAGGGTGTTAACTATTCCATTACCTCTGCCTGCTCAACCAGCGCACATTGTATCGGACATGCCGCAGAGCTGATCCAGCTAGGAAAACAGGATGTCGTGCTTGCCGGAGGCGGCGAAGAGGAACACTGGAGTATGTCGTCGTTGTTTGACGCTATGGGTGCACTGTCAACGGCAAGAAATGACCACCCAACCAAAGCATCGCGCGCCTATGATGCAGACCGTGATGGTTTCGTGATTGCTGGCGGCGCAGGTTTTGTGGTTGTCGAAGAACTGGAACATGCCAGAGTACGTGGGGCAAAGATCTATGCAGAACTCGTCGGTTATGCAGCCACTTCTGATGGATACGACATGGTCGCACCTTCTGGTGAAGGCGGTGAAAGGGCAATGAGGCTAGCCATGTCGACGATGGAGGGTAAGATAGACTACATCAACGCTCATGGAACCAGCACTCCGGCGGGTGACCCACCAGAAATTGCAGCAATTAAGAGAGTGTTCGCAAACGAGTTACCTATCATCAGTTCAACTAAATCCTTGTCTGGACATTCTTTGGGTGCTGCTGGTGCGCACGAAGCTATTTATTCTTTGCTTATGATGGAGAACGACTTTATTTGTGAGTCTGCCAATATTGAAAATCTCGATCCCGCCCTGGGTGATTTTCCAGTCGCCAGAAACCGCATTGACAACGCCGGTTTAAATACAGTGATGTCTAACAGTTTCGGCTTTGGCGGCACTAATGCGGTTCTCATTTTTCAAAAGTTGAACTAGCTTGAACAGATCCAAAGTTGTCATCATCGAAGATGAAGCTGACATCATCGAAATCATCAGTTACAACCTTAAGCGGGAAGGTTTCACTGTGTATTCTGCCAACAGAGGTGATGACGGCATTAATCTGGTACGAGACAAAGCACCCCAGTTGGTTATCCTCGATTTGATGCTACCGGGTATGGATGGACTCTCTGTGTGTCAACAGCTAAAAGCCGATCCCTTAACCAAAGACATCCCGATAATTATCGTTTCCGCAAAAGAAGAAGAGAGTGACGTTGTCATTGGACTGGGCCTCGGTGCGGATGACTATGTCGCTAAACCTTTCAGCCCCAGGGAGTTATTGGCGCGTGTAAAAGCAGTCTTAAGGCGCTCTCCGGTTCGCGAAGCCTCTCAGGATGAAAGGATCACCATAGGTGAAATTACCATAGATCTTTCTCGTCATGAGGTGATGGTCGCGGGCGCAGCTGTCAAGCTTACTGCCACGGAATTTAAACTACTTCATCAACTTGCATCACAACCTGGTCGTGCATTTAGCCGGGAACAACTTCTTAACCGGGTGGTCGGTGAAGGCGTTGTCGTTGTCGACCGAAATATAGATGTCCACATCCGATCGGTGCGAAAAAAGTTGGGTGCTGGCCAGAATGTGATTCAAACGATTCGTGGTATTGGTTATCGTTTTGTTGATCGTTGAAGCCATAGCCTGCTGCATGACCAACTTGTGCACCTATTCTGGATGTTTACGAAGTAGGCATAGATAGTGCCTGGTTCTCGTCTACTCTGGCAAATATGGGGAACTTTAACCGCAACTGTCGCGGTTTGTATTCTGGTGCTTGGCTATCTAATGGCCGATAGAATTCAACAAAATGCGCGCAACGATATTGTCCGTTCTCTCCAGGCCCAGGCAATTATCCTGGAGAAACTTTTTCAGCCACAGTTGGTCGCGAACCACCTGATTGATGTTGCTCGTATGGTTGAGGCAACAGAAGGAATGGCGATCAGAATTACCCTGGTTAATCCGGATGGCCTGGTACTTGCCGATAATCGTGAAGATCCTGTGTTAATGGACAATCACTTAACGCGTCCGGAAATTATCCAGGCAAGTGCGAAACGATTTGGCCAATCGATCCGTTTCAGCAAAACAGTGAATATGAACATGCTTTATGTGGCGCTTTTCGTTAACGGAGGCGGGGAGGTATCCGGTTTTATTCGCGTTGCACGGCCACTCGTTGAAATTGAACAACAGCTGCAGGAGATACGACAACAAATCTGGCTCAGTGCGCTACTTATTGGCGGGTTCTTGTTGCTGCCTTGCTACGCCCTTGCAAGTAGGCTCACATTGCCTATCACGCAAATGAAAATAATCGCTACCGATATGGCCCAGGGGAACTATTCACTTCGTCTAAAAGAAGATCGGCGCGACGAAATTGGTGATCTGGCAAAGGCCTTGAACGAGCTGGCCAGAGCGACAGAAGAACAGATTAGTGAATTGACCACGAGCCGCAATGAACTGGCTGCAGTTCTTGGCGGACTGACAGAGGGGGTGGTAGCAGTGGATGTCGGATTAAATGTCCTCCATGTCAACCAGGCAGCCAGAAACATGCTGAAAGTCCCGGATGATAGTCTGCTGGCACAAAGGCTACCGAATGTTGTTCGTAT
>CAZAZB010000273.1:0-6074 GCA_964489485.1 uncultured Pseudomonadales bacterium
GGTAGAAATGGAATCTTGCCGTCCTTGCGACCGAGCAAAGAACAGGGCCAATCAAATTTTATCAACCCGGGTCTTATTCTGGTTGGTTTTGGGGCAGATGCAGATTTGATGCCCCAGCTACGTATGTCCGTCAATGTTAATCACCTTGTCTTTGATTCCACAGCCGTTCTGGAGAGTTTGCGTCAACAAGGATCCATCGACAGCGTGCTTGGCCAGGATGTTTCAGTGTCTTTGATCTGGCGTCCTTTTATGACACAAAATATTGTCCTGCGAGGCTCAGCGGCAGCGTTAATTCCCGGTGATGGCTTTGACGATTTATATGGTAAGGAAGCGGATACACCCTACTCCGTTTTAATGAATATGGTGCTAATGTTTTGATAAGAAGATTATTTTCAATGCTGTTGAATTCGGCAATCCTATACACAGGGGCCCTGTCTCTTGGCGCTGCTACTCTGGCAGTCTTTCTGCCGATGTCGATTGCTCTGGCCTCGGAAGGGAGTGTTCATGTTGAAAGACATTATGATGTAACACCGGCTGCACCACGTTCCCAGTCTATTGAATCGGCGGTTAATAAAAGTGAGGGCTGTGAGTCTTGCCACAGTCCAACGGATAGCCGATCCATGCATGAGAGCTCAAGTGTTGTTCTGGGTTGCACAGACTGCCATGGCGGCAATGCGGACATCTTTGCAGAAGCAGGTGATATTAAGAACGCCAGTCTCATGGAGCAGGCCCATGTTCTTCCCTCATATCCTGAAGATTGGCACTACCCTCACAGTGCGAACCCTGAAGGGAGCTATGCGTTGCTCAATCGTGAAGCCAAAGAGTTTGTACGATTTATGAACCCTTCTGATCTGCGTGTCGCAGATGAGGCTTGCGGTGCTTGTCACCTCGAAATCGTTCAGGCGGCAAAACGCAGCATCATGGCATCCGGCGCCATGTTATTTGGTGCGGCGACCTATGCCAATAATATACTGCCGCTGAAAAAATATATTCTGGGTGAAGCCTACACACCTGATGGCGAGCCTAGCGCCATTATGGGTCCTCCTCTCAAAGACCCTGAGGGAGCATGGAAAGACTATGGCGTACTACCTGCATTGTTTCCACTGCCATCCTGGGAGACTGTACCCCCGGGTGACATCTTCCGTGTGTTTGAACGGGGAGGCAGGAATATATCTAATCTTTTCCCTGAAACAGGTCTGCCCAATGCACTGGGTCTCCTGCAACGAATAGAAGAGCCTGGTCGGCCTGATATCCGTCAGTCGAACAGAGGCCCCGGTACAGGTGGCCGAATTTCAGTTCCTGTACTAAACGTACACAAGACCAGACTCAATGATCCGCTCATGTGGTTTCTGGGTACGAATGACAATCCGGGAGACTACCGAACATCTGGCTGTGGTGCCTGTCATGTTGTTTATGCCAATGACAGAGATCCGAGACACTCGGGTCCCTATGGTGAATTTGGTCATACGGGTACAACACAGACCAGTGACCCAACTATTAGCAAAACTGAAGAAGGACACCCCTTAAAGCATTCGTTTTCTCGTGCGATTCCTACAGCACAATGCATGTCATGTCACATGCATCAACCGAACATGTTTGTGAACACCTATCTCGGTTACACCATGTGGGATTATGAATCTGATGCGCCGATGATGTTTCCGGAGAAACAGCGATATCCAACCGATGAAGAGATTCGTGAAATTAACAATCGAAATCCTGAGGGAGCAGCAATCAGGGGCAAGTGGTCTGATCAGGAATTTTTACGGGATGTTTCAACAATGAATCCGGAATTGAAGAATACACAGTTCGCTGACTACCATGGTCATGGCTGGAATTTCAGAGCCGTTTTCAAGAAGGATAGAAAAGGGAACCTGCTGGATGCAGAAGGCGGAATTGTCGAACCTGACGATCCAGAGAAGTTCTCGAAAGCGGTTCACATGTCCAGTATTCACCTGGATGTTGGAATGCACTGTGTGGATTGTCACTTCTCACAGGACAATCATGGCAACGGTCACATTTATGGTGAGGTCGCCAATGCCGTGGAGATAGATTGTGTCGATTGTCATGGGACGGCGGATAAATATCCTACCTTGAAAACATCAGGTCCTGCTGCGCCCCCTGGAGGGACTGACCTTAGTCTGATTCGTAATCCGGATGGCAAGGCGCGTTTTAGCTGGCGGGATGGAAAATTATTTCAACGTAGTTTGTTGTGGCCTGACAAAGAGTGGCAGCTGAGTCTGGTGAAGGATTCCGTTGATATAAACCATGAAGACTACAACGAGAAAGCAGCAAGAGCGAAGCTCATGTCGAAGGATTCCGATTCGCAGGCATGGGGAGGCGATGTCGACACTGACAACCGTGCCCATGGATACGACACAATGGAGTGCTACACCTGTCATCAATCATGGACAACAAGCTGCGGTGGCTGTCATCTTCCTATCCAGGCTAATTGGAAAACGGAGAGGAATCATTATGAAGGCGGTGAAACGCGAAGTTATGCTACTTACAACCCGCAGGTCGTTCGCGATCAAATCTTTATGCTCGGGCGCCGCGGCGGGATAAATGGTGGCAGGATCGCACCTCTTCGGTCGACATCGGCGCTGGTCCTGTCATCAACCAATGCGAATCGCGAAAAAATCTATGTCCAGCAGCCGCCAATTTCTGCCAGTGGGTATAGCTCCCAGGCAATCAACCCACATTTTGCGCATACCGTACGCAAGACCGAGACACGGGTTTGCTCAGATTGCCATTTATCGAAAGAAGGCGATAACAACGCGATCATGGCGCAGACATTAGGATTTGGAACTGATTTCATAGACTTTATTGGCTTTCACGCCTACGTTGGGGGCGAGAGCAGCGTTGATGCTGTTCAGGTAACAGAATGGGAGGAACCTCAGGCGGTCATCGGGAGCTACCTGCAAAAGTATGCCTATCCGGATTTCTATCAAGCACATCTTGATAACGATAAGGTTTTGAAAATTGGCCAGAATCACCGGTCTGGTGAGGTTAATTGCCTTCAGCTTCGGGGGGAATACTTATACGCCGCAGCAGGAGAAAAAGGCCTACAGGTATACGATGTCGCCTCTATTGCTAACAAAGGTGTAAGTCAGAAAATCATCAGTTCACCGGCATCACCAATTGGTCAGAACACAACGATTAAAAGTACCAATGCGACTTGCCTGTCAATGCTAACAACACAACCAGTGGCGCCTGCAAGAAATGAAGGCGAGCTGATGCGTGATGTTAATGAGGAGAAGCCTTTCCATCCTCTTTATAACTATGTTGTCATCACAGATTCTGTTGAGGGTATTATTCTAACGGATATTGGTACTCTGTCTGATGGCGAGCCTCGGAATAATTTCCTTGAAAGAGCGATTACCTGGAACGGCGGCGGTGTTCTGGATGGTGCCAGAGATATTGAAGTGGGCGGCCACTATGCCTATATCGTTGCTGACGCAGGTCTTGTTGTCATCGATCTGGACACGCCGCTAGAACCTCGACATGTCGCGACGGTGCCACTCAACAATGGACACGCTGCCTTTCAGCAGTTTCGTTTTCTGTTCGTTACCGATGATGATGGACTCAAAACAATTGATATCAGCACACCTGAAGCACCTTCGATGGTTGAAGAAAATACTATTGAAATCGCCGATGCGCATCGCGTTTTCGTGGCCCGAACCTATGCCTATGTTGCCGCAGGCACCGAAGGCCTGGTGATCGTTGACGTCACTAAACCCAAGGAAATGCAGCGGTTTACGACGCTGTCAGACGGGATTAGCGATGCCCGGGATGTGGTGGTGGCTTCAACCAACGCCAGTTTATTTGCCTATGTTGCAGATGGCGCAGAAGGTTTGAAAGTGGTGCAGCTAACAGCGCCCGATACGCAGCCAAGATACTATGGATTTAGCCCGGAACCTGTTCCTGAGGTTATTGCCCGTTACCGTACCAGTCAGCCAGCACTGGCTCTGTCGAGAGGGCTTGAGAGGGATAGAGCGGTTGATGAAACAGGGGGACAGGTTGCAGTCTTCAGTCGCGTTGGCGCGGGCCCCTTATCCGAAGAAGACATGAAGAGTTTGTACCAGAACGACAAAGGCGAATTGTGGTTTGTGTCCGATAAAATTGAAAACGCTAAAGGCGAATTGGATGCAACAGTAAATCAATCGGGTGAAGATGAATGAGCAATCTACTATGAGAAAAGAAGGCAGTTTCATTATCGGGTTCCTGCTGCTCAGCATACAGGTTGGTGCGGGAGAACCTACGGCAATAGAGCTACCCCAATATTCTGATCAGGAACATTTAGGGGTTGCCAGTTGTGCTTCCGGCGTATGCCATGGTTCGGTAAGACCGAGGAGTAGTACGTCTGTCTTGCAGAATGAATACGTAGTCTGGAGCCGTCTGGACAGTCACCGGCAAGCCTACAACACACTGCTATCGGAAGAATCCAAAAGAATAGCCAGGAATATGGGTTTAGAAAATGCGCATGAAGCAGATGTTTGTCTGGATTGCCATGCAGATAACGTCCCTAAAGATCATCGCGGCAAACGTTTTCAGATAAGTGATGGGGTCAGTTGTGAGGCTTGTCATGGCGGTGCCGAAAAATATCTTAATAGCCATACTGATGAAAACGTTGCGAGGTCCGAAAATATCAGAAGCGGACTCTACCCAACTGATCGCCTGGCTGATCGCGCCAGGTTGTGCTTCTCCTGTCATATCGGCAGTGATGAAAAGATAGCGAGCCATGAGATCATGGGTGCAGGGCATCCTCGCCTGAGTTTCGAACTGGATACCTTTGGCGTGCTTCAGCCTGCCCATTATGTCATCGACAAGGATTATAAAGAGTCAAAGTGGTCCGCAGACAGCTTGACCATTTGGGCCCTGGGTCAGGTTGAGGCGGGTAAGCAGACCCTTCGCCTGGTGAGTTCAAAACTGGACGGTAAACAGTTGTTCCCCGAATTGTCGTTGTTCGATTGTCATGCCTGCCATCATTCAATGTCAGATAAGAAATGGCAGAATCAGGAACATGTGTCATTACCACCCGGATCGGTTAGGCTCAACGATGGTGGACTTTTGATGCTATTTCCAATTTCCAAGGTTTACGCCCCCTCTCTCTATCGTTCTCTACATGTCGATTTAAAAGAGCTACATCGTAGAGTGAATGCCGGATCAGATATAGCGGGTGTTGTAGGGAGATTGCAGAAGACATTGGCGTCTTTATCTGACTCTATTGCCTCAAGCGGCACAGGTAGTAGCGGTTCCAAGGTGCTCAACGAACTGGTATCGATGGGCGCAAAAGGGCAGTTCCGGGATTATGTCGCCGCAGAGCAAGCAGTGATGGCCGTTGACATGCTCTTAAGCACAGTCGGCAAACGTGACAAGAAAAGCCGATGGCTAGATAAGCTCTACGATTCGGTGGCCAAGGAAGATTCGTTCAGTCCTGCAGATTTTTCTGATGCCATGTCTGCCTATTAGGACTTAATCAGACGTTCCCCTGGTATTGATTTAGTTTGTTGGCTGCCTCTATCAGGCAGGCTTTTCCGGAGCCGCTTTTTCTAGAGGCAAGTTTCCGGGAATGTTTATTCAGAGTCAGAACTGATGATTACAATCGTTGTACCTACCTACTGTGAGGCAGCTACCATTACAGGTCTTGTTTTGGCTGTCGATCGTGTGATGAGCGAATCCAAATTCGATTACGAATTGTTGATTGTCGATGATAATTCTCCCGATGAAATCGTTGATGTCGTTGGTAACCTGTCGGTTTCCGGCTCCCTCCGACTGATCCAACCGACAGGCCGCGAGAGAGATCTGTCTCTATCGGTCATTGATGGTATTCACGAAGCAAAATACGATCTCATTCTGGTGATGGATGCCGATTTATCGCACCCACCGGAAATGATTCCTGTCATGGTTGGAAAGCTCGTACAAGATTCCACCCACTTTATTATCGGTAGCCGGTATGTTCAGGGTGGAAGTTTCGATAGGAACTGGAGTCTGTGGCGGTTCTTAAATTCGCATATTGCCACTGCAATGGCGCGACCCTTGACCCGGAGTTCTGATCCCATGTCCGGGTTTTTTGC
>CAZAZB010000274.1:0-6056 GCA_964489485.1 uncultured Pseudomonadales bacterium
AACAATGTGATCGCTATTGCCGCAACAGCGTTCATGTGGGGTCCGCCTTGTAACCCGGGAAAAACTGATTTGTCGATCTTCGATTTGAATTTCTTTTTACACAAAACCAGACCACCACGGGGTCCACGCAGTGACTTATGTGTCGTCGTCGTCACAATATCAAAACCAAAGTCGAATGGATTATTCATCGACCCACCGGCTACCAGACCACCGAAATGAGACGCATCGGTCATGGTCAGGGCACCCACTTCATCGGCAATTTTTTTGAATTCCCCATAGTCAATATCACGCGGGTAGGAAGTGTATCCACACAAGACCAGTTTCGGTTTGTGAAGCTTCGCATCCTTTCGAACCTGGTCATAGTCGATAGAACCATCACTGGGATCAGTCACATATCGAACAAAATTAAATAATTTGCCCATGTGAGAAACAGGGGCGCCGTGAGTCAGATGCCCACCATGGGATAAATCCATCGCCATGATGGTATCGCCGGGTTCAAGCAGCCCCAGGTAGACAGCCTGATTCATTGCTGACCCGGACAGGGGTTGTACATTGGCGTGCTCACAACGGAACACTTCTTTTGCTCGATCACGCGCAAGGTTTTCTATCTCGTCTGTGAATTCCTGACCGCCATAATAACGGCGACCGGGATAACCTTCCGAGTATTTATTGGTGAAGACACTGCCCAGCGCAGCGAGCACCTCCGGGAAGGTATAGTTTTCAGACGGAATCAGTTCGATTCCTGCGCGTTGTCTCGCTTCTTCGCCGCGAAGTGCTGCATAAATCGCGGGATCGTTTTGTTCCATCAGTTCTAAATTATTCATCATTGGGCAAACTCCATTTAGGGCTATGAGGTGAAGATTAGGGTGCCCAGGCGAACGGCTTCACGGATCTTTAATTTGTTGAGTAGTCACTCTGCTCACACTTCCCGATGGTCATTTCCATCTGGATATCGCCAGTCATGTGAGAGATGAATGTTAACCTTGCATGAAGATGATTTGAACCATGAAGCGTAGATATTTGTTCAGGTCTAGCGTCAGTCTTATTCACGTTGATATTTGATGCCCTGCTGCCCGGAGATTTTTAATCGCTGCTACCATCCCATGGGACTTCAGAAAAAAGTAGTCCGTCTTATAACCACTCATGACAAGGACGCTGATGCCTGCTTCGGCCAGCACAGAAGTTACCATCGCCGCGACACCGACAACCGAAAATGCCATTTCGCCGACAATGGCGAGGCATTGCCATCCAGTTTCTACCTCAGAATAGCCTGTTATCTTAAGGTCAGCGGGGACCATCAAGGAATAGTCCCCGGGGATACTGCAAACGAAACAGTAGTCTCCCAGACCTTGTGACTGTCTTTGAAATGGCGCCAATTCCGTGAATGAATAGTAGGTGTAATCACCCGGCAATCGTCGAAATTCCAGTTCAATTGGCATCAACGCTGCCCGACAACATTAACGGATGCCTTATCAAATCCAGCTAACTTCTTATAGGACTCAGCAATTTCCTGGAGCTCGGGACGGGGAATGCAGACATGCTCACTTCCACAAGTGCCACCGCAGCGATCTTTAACCAGCTGTAAAACCTTTTCCGGACCTGTCTGGCGATTATTATGAATAAGCATGGTAGTCGACTTCAGCCTTTCTTGTTCATACTTCAGGAATGCAGCGCTGACTGACGATTCGCTTTGCATGTGCCTTTCAAGGCTGACAGAATCCAGAATGCCCTGGGATGCACCATTGGAGCCATTAGGGTACATGGCATGAGCCGCATCACCCGCAAGCACGACGCGACCGAAAGCCCACCTATCGACAGGATCTCTATCGATCATTGGAAATTTGTAAATCTGGTCTGCTTCTTTAAACAAGGTTGGAATATCCAGCCAATCAAATGTCCAGCCGGAAAATCTGTCAGCAAACTCACTTACATCACCCTGGTGACTCCAGTCGTCCTGGTGAATGGTCTCCAATGGCACCCTGAACTCGGCAACCCAGTTTATAAGCTGTTTGCCGTTATCGTCAGGCTCACCGATGGGATAGACAACAACCTTCTGATCACTGTGCCCGGCCATTATCATGGTTCGACCGGAAAGGAACCCATTCATGGTCGTTGTACCACGCCAGAGCATGAGCCCGGCAAAATGTGGCTCACCCTGATCCGGATAAAGCTGTTGTCTCACGACAGAATTAATACCATCACAACCAATGAGGAAGTCCCCACGTTCCTCGGCACGGGATTTATCCATCGATTCGAAATAGGCGACAACTCGATCATCGACCTCCTCAAATCGAACTAATCGCCTATCTGTGATGAGGGCATCTTTTCCCAGCCGCTTGATGACTTCTTCTTTTAGAAGGGCTTGCAGACGGCCCCGGTGAATCGAGTACTGGGGCACCTCGTAACCTGCGTCGATCCCTCTTGGTTCCTGCCAAATCGCTTTGCCATGTTCACAAAAAAATCTCAGTTCAGCCGTACGAACGGCAATTGAATCCAGTTTTACTTGCAGCCCCAGGTCAACAAGATGCTGCACAGAATGAGGAAGCAGATTTAGCCCAACGCCGAGCTCTTTGATCTTCGGTGCTTCCTCAAACACTCGTACATTGATTCCAGAGCGATGCAACATCAACGCGGTACTTAAACCAACGATGCCGCCACCGATAATTAAGCCTGACATGTTCCGATCCACCTTGTATATTTCATGATAGTTGTTCCAAATCTACCACTGATTCCAGTATTGTGGTTAGTGCCGAGACCAACAGCGATTAACATCATACCAATAGGAGATGCTATGGACACTGGCAATTTTACGGGGTTTCAAGTCTCACTCGACAAGCCGGGCATCGCCTGGATTGAGTTCAATGAACCCGAGAAGCTTAACGGCATGAACGTGGGGAAAAAGCGTGATCTTATCGAGACGTTGACCCAGGCACAGATGGATAATGCGGTTCGTACAATCATTTTTATTGGTCAGGGTAGAGGCTTTTGTGCTGGCGATGATCTGAAAGCCTATAGCAAAGGACTCGCCAGTGAAGATGCTCTGATGCCGCCTATACCGCCGGGACACGATAGTCCAATCGGTACCTACAATGGTCTGCGCCATATATCACAGGCGTTAAATCTCACCATACGCAGTCTTGATAAGTTAACCATCGCAGCAATCAACGGTGTCGCCATACAGACAGGACTTTCTCTCGCGCTCTCTTGCGATTTCAAGATTGCCTCCAGATTGGCGAAACTTGGCAGCGCCACCATTCGTTTCGGACTATTACCTGATGAGGGCGGTCAATATCTATTGGTTCAGCACATGGGATTACCCAAGGCACTCGATTTTGTCATGCGTAAAAGGATTGTGAGCGCAGACGAAGCCCAGGCGCTTGGTCTGGTGAATGAGGTCGTCGAGGATGACACTCTACGGGACGCCGCAATGGCGTTAGCAACTGAACTCGCCAATGGTCCACAGGTCGCCATGCGATTACTCAAGCGATCCATGTATCAAGCGGCAGAACTCAGTTTTGAACAGGCATGTGACGAGATCGCATCTAAGACAGCCATATCCGATCATCATCCGGATACCCGTGAAGGGGTCACGGCATTCCAGGAAAAGAGAACACCTGTTTTCAATAAATGGTTGAGCGAATACGAATAACAGTATGGGCGACAAAAGAACAATACTCGACTTGCCTGATAACTACTTCCGGCGGGAGGATGAATCCCCGGACGAAGCCTTCTACGCTCAACCAAGATTTACCACCCATATCGATGACGCAACGATCACGAACATCACGCACTTTTACCGTGAAGTATTGTCCCCCTCTCATAGACTGCTTGATCTGATGTCCTCGTGGATATCGCACTTGCCAATTGAAGTAGGCTATCGACATGTATCTGGCCTGGGCATGAACAGCGACGAACTCGCCCGGAACCCACAATTAGACGATTTTTTAGTTCAAAATCTGAACACAATCAGCACATTACCCTATACAGACAGACAATTTGACGCAGTCATGATCGTGGTCTCCATCCAGTATCTCACCCAGCCACTGAAAGTGTTCAAAGAAATAGACCGCATCCTGTGCCCTGGCGGAAAGTGCATCGTCGCCATGTCCCATCGATTGTTCCCAACCAAGGCAGTCTATGCTTTCCAGCTACTGCCGCCAGATGAACGATGCCGTCTTGTCTCCACCTACATGAAAACCGCTAATGCCTCTTGCAAAGTGGAAATACTGGATCGATCCCCGCCCAATGCAGATCCCCTCTGGATTGTGGTTGGCGAGAAGCCGTCTTAATGATAAATTAGGGAAAATCATGAATATAGACATTCGTTATTGCGCGCAATGAAACTATCAGCCCGAGGCAGTCAGTCTGGCCGCCGAGTTAAAGAAGAATTTTGACATTGATGCCAACTTGTTCGCTGAGGGGAAAGGAATCTTTGATGTGATCGTTGACGGAACGCTACTTTTCTCAAAGTACGAAACGGGTTGCTTTCCAGCACTCGATGAGGTTTCCGAAATCATTAGAAAAGCATAGCCAGTTCGGCGGACAGAGAAACATAGCCAATTCGGCGAAAACTAGCCGGCATCAGAACTTTTCTTGCTCGTTAGCAGCAACCAGGTAAAGCCTCCAAAACCGGCGATAATAGATGCCAGCAGGATCCCCGTTTTTGCCAACAACAAATTTTCAGCATCATCAAAACCCAGTTCAGCAATAAAAATCGACATGGTGAAGCCGATACCACCCATCAGCGCCACACCGACAATATGCTGAAAGTTCACACCCTCGGGCAGACTGGTTAACTTAACCTTGACCACCACCCAGGAAAAACCAGCAATCCCAATCAATTTTCCCAGAACCAATCCCACCACAATACCCAGTGAGACAGGATGAGTCACCACGCCGCTAATTGAAGACCAGTCGATGGGGATTCCCGCGTTAGCCAGGGAAAAAATTGGTATGACGAGATATGCCGTGAACAGGTGCAGATTGTTCTCCAGTATCTGCGCGGGCGCCTGGACGAGTCGAACCCCCTTTTCTAACGCCTGGACTTGCATGCGCAATTCATCATTTCGGATGATGCTCCTATCGCGTTGGTAGGCGGCTTTGATTCTAGTGACCATTTCGTCAATGTGCATCAGGAATCGCCGCGGATTGTATTTAGGCCTCATGGGTATGGTGAAAGCAAGGAAGACCCCGGCGAGCGTTGCGTGAATCCCGCTTTTCAGCGTTGCTACCCAGAGCACCACACCGAGAAGCAGATAGGGTAATGATCG
The DNA here is from genome assembly GCA_964489485.1 of uncultured Pseudomonadales bacterium. Classification (GTDB taxonomy): domain Bacteria; phylum Pseudomonadota; class Gammaproteobacteria; order Pseudomonadales; family Azotimanducaceae. The sequence continues at coordinate 5,271 of CAZAZB010000274.1, forward strand.
TCGAATCCCGCCGAGATTCAGGCTGATCAATAACACCAATGTAAACAGCATTAGATAGAGCGCTGAGATATCAATCGTGTCTGTGTAGAACAGGGCAATAACAATGACCGCACCAAGGTCATCCACAATCGCGACGGCCACCAGGAAGGTGAGTAGTTGTTTGGGTACTCTGTTGCCAAGAAGGGCCAGCGCGCCCAGGGCAAATGCGATGTCGGTCGCCATGGGAATACCCCACCCAGTAATGCCTGGTTGGGATGGGTTGAATGCAACATAAATCAGCACTGGCACCAGCATCCCACCGATCGCAGCAATAATAGGCAGCATGGCTTTTTTAGGGTCCGCCAGTTCTCCCACCAGTATTTCCCGCTTAAGCTCCAGCCCAACCACAAAGAAGAACATGGCCATTAGACCGTCATTAATCCAATGGTGGACAGATTTTGATAATTGGAAGCCTTCCAGCCCAATGGTAAAAGTTCTCTCAAGAAAGTGGTGATACGCCTCTGCCAAAGGACCGTTAACGATAACCAGCGCCGTTACCGCGCACAGCATCAGCAGAACACCACTGGTGGTTTGCCGGTGGATAAATTCTTCCAGTGGTGTGAGTACCCGATCAAAGGCTTTTTCCCACGGCGCAACAAATTCTTTTGGGTGTCTATTCAAGCCACCGATCCTTTGTGTTGATACTTCTTCAATCCATTTTCCTTGAAAAACACTTCAAGTGGATATTTTTTTTTATAATACAGGAGATGCGAATCACATCGACAATCCGAGGAGCCAAAACCCTTC
>CAZAZB010000275.1:0-4773 GCA_964489485.1 uncultured Pseudomonadales bacterium
CCATGGAGTTTGGCTGCAACTCACTCGTTGACTGGTCTCGCAGGCGAAGACGCGCTTCATGGTAATGGCGAACACTGAGTTGTTCCCTTGAGACCTGATCCAGATACTGCATATAAGTTTTTTCACGCAGCGTTCGCGTAAGGTGACGAGCCTTCCTCTTTATCTGACGTAAAGTCTGGTCTAATTCGAATTGAGACATACTGATGTCGTTATTCCAAGGTCATTTTGCCGAAGTCGTTTTCGTCAGGGCCGATCTAACACAGTTGTTGTTTTTGCCAGGAAAGCCTGAAATCCGGTGCCGATGCGGCGTTAACCAACAACGGATGTGGGATCAATATGTGAACCGGTGATGGCTGGTTCTAACACGAATAGGACCGATCGGGCTTTGCTATTAGGGGCTGCAGGCGTCTATCATCACCAGAGGAAGTGCTGGGTCATATCACTAACGGGATTTGGCCAACAATTCCAAAGGAAACATTATCGGGCGCTGTGTGGAAAGTCAATATCACGTCCTCAAAATCTAGCTAATAACCAACATTACAAATGTACATTATCTTATTGATATACATAACATATATTTTCCCCATATTCATTATAGGACCCTATTAGATTGATTGATTTAAGAAGTGATACCGTGACTCAACCTTGCGATGCAATGCGTGATGCCATGGCGAGCGCGGTCGTCGGTGACGATGTCTATGGGGAAGACCCCACCGTTAACAGACTCGAGGTGATGATTGCCGATATGGCAGGCAAAGAGTCCGCACTCTTTGTACCGACTGGCACCCAGAGCAATCTGCTGGCACTCCTCAGCCATTGCGAGCGCGGCGATGAATATATTGCCGGTCAGGAAGCGCACAGTTATCGGTTCGAGGCAGGTGGCGCCGCAGTGTTAGGTGGTATTCAACCACAGCCCTTGAACTTCAATGAAAATGGCGAACTTGATCTGGACGAGGTGCGGGCAACTGTCAAACCAGATGATTTCCACTTCGCCAAAACGCGATTGCTTTGCCTTGAAAATACCCAGGGCGGCAAGGTCCTTGCTCTATCCTACATCACCCAGTTTTCTGAAATGGCGACAGAATTGGGATTGCAGACGCATCTTGATGGCGCAAGATTGTTCAATGCCAGTGTAAGTTTATCTATCAATATCAATGAGATATGCCAGCATTTTAATACTATTTCTATCTGTTTATCCAAAGGTCTGGGGGCGCCCGTTGGCTCGCTCCTGGTGGGTGATGGCCGGATGATTAAAAAAGCACGCCGACTCCGAAAAATGGTCGGTGGCGGCATGCGCCAGGCTGGCATTCTGGCAGCCGCTGGTATATTTGCCCTGGAAAACAACATAACACGATTGGAACAGGACCATCGCCATGCGACTCATCTCGCTAATAGCCTGCAAAACCTGCCCGGTTTTCTCCTGAAGGAACGCCCGCAAACCAATATGGTGATGTTCAATATGCACGAACCGTTGTTTCTCCATCTGAAGAAATGGCTGGCTTCTAATGATGTCGCCCTTTCCGGGCAGCGCTGGGTTTGTCACAAGGATGTGTCCGGGGACGATATCGAACAAATTATTTCGCTATGTAAGCAATTTGCGCAGATGGAACTATAGGACTGATGCATCGGGTTCTGGTATGTGGCAGCACGGCGATTGATCTGGTTGGATTTTATCCGGGATCTTTTTCTGAGTACGGAGAGAACAACGACGTCAGTTCCCTCAACCTCTCACTACAACTTTCCACCTTGCAAAGCAGTTTTGGTGGCTGTGCGATGAATATATCCTATGGGCTGCACAAACTCGGTATTGAGGCGATACCGCTGTCTGTGGTGGGTGGTGATTTTCGAGAGAGATATATGCCATACCTTCAAAGGCTCGGCATCAATATCAACAATGTAGTGATTGACGATACGTTCGAACAGGGTGCAACAGGCATCATAACGAGCGATCGCAACGGGAACCAGATTACCCTCTTCTATCCAGGCGCCGCAACATCTGCTTTACGCAAGAAACCGTCTGGGATCGAAGGAATAAACCAATGTGAGCTCGCCATTTTAGCCCCTGAGGGCGCGCCTATCATGCTAGACCTTGCCAGGGATCTATCCCGACTGGAGATCCCCATTATATTTGATCCCGGGCAGTGCCTGGCTGAATTCACGCAGGAGGAAGTTCTCGAACTCCTGGATCTAAGCCGCTATACAATTCTTAATGGCCATGAACTCGACATACTTTTGCGCCTCGGAGGGTTAAATCGCCAATCTCTGGAACAAAAAATGGCGTTGCTGATTGTGACCCGTGGCGCCGACGGTGTGGAAGTCTCGGTACACGGGCAATGTCACCATATTCCTGCTGTTGCCCAATCAGAAATACTGGACCCGACGGGCTGTGGCGACGCGTTTCGGGCCGGCTTCATCTATGGGCTGCTGAATCAGCTTGGTCCGATAAAATCTGCACAGCTTGGCAATCTGATGGCAGCAGAAAACCTGAGAAGCCCACACACACAAAATTATGACATTGATGCAGCAAAGCTAAGAAAGAAATGCACCGAGTATTTTGGCGCCAGTTGAAGGCTCCCTAGTCTTTATTGCCCGGCAGGATAAGTGAACGAATCCAGTTGATGAGCCCATTATTACCCAGCTTTTCCTGAAAATAACTGGCTTCAAAATCAGCATAGGGGACTTCGCCGGTAAAGAGATGCTTGCGAGTTGTGATTTCCTCCGGATCAAGCGCCCGGACTATTTTCGCAGGGACACCTGCAACAACGACATTCGCCGGAACGTCCTTGGTGACAACAGACCAGGCACCCACAACGCTGTTCTCACCAATATGAACGCCCTTACACACAAGCGCACTATCTCCGATCCAGACATTGTCATCCAGTTTGATACCCGCGGTTGCTCCGGGTGCATAGATCCTGTGCTGCAAATCGTGCCAATCTGCATCTGAGAGATAGGCATTCATGGCGAGCATGCAGCTTTGGCCGATGATTATTTCACTGGCTGATGTCACACGTACACCTGGATTGACAATGCTATAGCTACCGATATCTATGCGTCCGAGTCCTTCATAAACAGCCAGTCGAATGGGTTTATCGGGCAGAGCCATCATGTGCACGTGATCTCCTGCAGAGATATTAGGACCTGAAATTTGAAGATGCCGCACCCCATGAACCCTCAAATCAACCCCCGCTCCTTCTAGTTGGGGGCGAATGAAATGGTGAATAAACGCATCATTTAGCCAATCGAAAGCCTTTTTAACCCAATAGGGTCTGTTATCCCTTCTCATATCATTGCCACCAAAAAACGACACCTGGATTATGCTCGTAAGTTCGAGACAGGTCACATTTGCCTCAAAAGAATTCAGGACAGAACACATTTCCTTGAAAAAGTGGTATTTTGTCGGCGACCAGCTTCACAATAGAATAGTTTCATGTCCGGCAAAATAATATTTCTAAATGGCACCTCCAGTTCTGGCAAGACAACCCTTGCGCACGCCCTACAGGAATTACTTCCTGATCCCTGGCTGCATGTCGCTCTTGATCAATTTCGCGACGGCCTACCGGACAAATATCGTGGATTGAATTCGCCTACTGGTAGCAATGGAGACCTTGGTTTGAATGTCGTTCCGGTCACGGATTGTGAAACGCCTTACACCGCGATTCGATTTGGCGAGAGCGGCAAAAAGATGCTTGCCGGCATGCGGCGGGCAATTCGTGCACTTGTTGACGCAGACAATAACGTCATCATTGATGATATTATTCTGGAGAAATCATTTCTGGATGATTATGTCGACGTACTGACAGATATCGAGGTTATCTTCGTTGGTGTTCGCTGTTCGATTGAGGTGATAAATGACAGAGAAATGGCGAGACCGGGACGTTTTCCAGGTACAGCGCTAGGACATTTTGTCGCCTGCCATGCACATGATGATTACGACCTATCCGTTGATACAGCGAGTCAATCGCCCGAAGAATGCGCGCATCTTGTTTTAGCATTTCTTGGCAGAGAACGGCCTTCTGCATTTAGGAGACTCGTGGCCTCCAGATGAAGGACATGAGCGAAGAAATTTCGGCGCTACGCAGTTTGATAGCAGGCAGTAATCGGATTGCAGTTTTTACAGGTGCAGGTATATCCACAGAATCTGGTATACCGGACTTTCGCGGACCAAGTGGTATCTGGAAGAAGATTGCACCCATTGATTTCAGAGATTTTATAGCCTCCGAAGACGTCCGGCGTGAGTCATGGCGGCGAAAGTTCTCGGGTGTTCTTTCAATGGCTGAAGCGCAACCCAATTCAGGACACAAGGCAATTGGCAAACTCGTTGGGATGGGCAAACTGCTGGCCATCATCACGCAAAATGTCGACGGTCTCCATCAAAAATCCGGTGTACCTGACGATTTGTTAATCGAGCTTCATGGCAATGCCAACTATGCTTCGTGCCTCGATTGCCATCAACGATTCGAACTTGATGATATTGAACAGTCCTTCAATAAAGATGAATCCATCCCTTACTGCACCACCTGTGGTGGTATGGTCAAGACTGCTACCATATCCTTTGGTCAGGGTATGCCGCCAAGAGAAATGCAACGTGCAGAGAAGGTGACCGGCGACTGTGACCTGTTCATGGCAATAGGATCATCGTTAGTTGTTTACCCCGCCGCTGGATTCCCACGAATGGCAAAGCAAAATGGTACGCCATTGGTCATTCTGAACAACGAAACGACAGATCTGGATTCCATCGCGGATCTGGTTATCCATCAACAAATTGGTCCG
>CAZAZB010000275.1:4873-6011 GCA_964489485.1 uncultured Pseudomonadales bacterium
GATTGCGCAATCGTGTGAATCAGATTGACGACCTCTACCGGCTTGGTCAGGTAACCGGCGGCGCCTAACTTCCTGGCTGCAGATGCAGACATCGAATCAGTGTAACCTGTGCACATGATAACTGGCAGCCGCGGATTCCTGAGCAATATCTCTTGCATCACAACGTCTCCTGAATACCCGGGCATTGTCTGATCGGTAATAACGAGATCGAATTCAGTAGGATGGTCTTTGAAGTAATCTAACGCAAGCCCCGGCTTTGTGTATACCGTGGTCAGATAACCAGCTCGCTGGATAATTTCTTTGAGATAGTTTGCAACAGAAACTTCATCATCAATGATTAGAATGTGCGCCTGACTTAATGTGGGTTTCTTTTCTGCATTGCCTGATATCAGATCAGCTGTATCCTGCACATCATCCTGTTGGGGAAATTCGAGTTCCTTTGAAAGAATACTGATTGGTCTGGGCAGGAAAGTAGAAATAATGAGATCCTGGCCTTCGATCGTCAGACATAGATGACCGCCATTTTCATGAAGCAATTCGTTCGCCTGCACCAGCGAGTTTGATCCGCTGTCAGAGATGCTGATATAACCAGGGTCCAGAAGATCACCAAGCTGTTCCCGTTCAATGGACAAGCCATGACGGATATAAGAAAGACAGGAATATCCATCATCAAGAATCATCGAGCAGCCACTACAATTGTCACCGGATTCATTGTGAACAGAGAGTGACGTCATCATCTGTTCTTCACTTTCGTCACCAGCAAACTGAAGAATAGTTTTTGTAAGCCGGTCAAGAAATTCTTCATCCAGGCTGGTCGCAAGACTCGATGATTGATCAACTTTCAGGTGATATTTTGTCGCCAGTTTGACGAGTGATGACCCTTCGCGAACTGTGTCAATTGGCGTAAGTTGTTTGCGCATTTCTTGACCGTTGGTGAATATTTCACGCGAGAATCTTTGAACATCATCGGGCAACCCTTCCGTTTGAACAATAAGGTCTGCGTAGCCAATGACAGATGCCAATTGGTTCATCAATTGGTGATGGCGCGTCTTGTCCAAACCACTGCGCTGCGTTTGCGATAGGTTAGTGTGAATTCCCCGGGACAAAAGTGGGCTCCCGTCTCCATCCCTGGTTACCA
>CAZAZB010000276.1:0-5978 GCA_964489485.1 uncultured Pseudomonadales bacterium
GAGACTCAAGTTTGGCACATTGCGATGCCTAAGCTGGAGTGTCCATCTCATCAGTTTACTTATATAGGAAATAGGTAAACTGTCCCCCACGATTGGATAGATTTGCGCTTCGACCATCATTCACTTTCTAGCGATTTCTATTTCGCAGGTGTTAGCTGAACAAGAATTCCATTGGCAGATTTTGGATGGATAAATACCTGCGGGCCACCTACTCCGATGAGTTGAACGCCTTTGCTTTCGAGATCCTTAACGGTTGCATCCAGGTTATCGACCTCCATCGCCATGGTATGCAAGCCTTCACCGCGTGATGCTATGGCACGGCCAACTGCAGACTCATCATTTATCGGTGCGACAAGCTCGATGAAGCCACCATTTGCCATGGGGAAAAACGCCTGCTTGATACCAAGTGCTTCTGATTCCGCGGTTCTTTCCAGTTCCATGCCCAGGTTATCCCGCCATGTTTCAATACCCTGGTCGATATCTTTTACCCGAATGACAATATGATCTACGCCTTGAATCCCCATGAGTACTTCCTCTGAGCGAATGTGAGTTGTGTGTCGTTTCAACTAAACCTAAACCACAGTATTTAGCTATTAGAGTCGCTTTGCAAAGTGGTTTTTAGAGTTCCTCTCGTACGACAGCTCTCGTACGACAGTTCTCGTGCGTACTAAATTTTAACAAGTAGTGGCAAATTGTCGCCCGATTCAGTCAGAAGGGGAAGAGACTGCGCACCTATATGATCAACCACCGAAGTGTGGTTTCTCATGAAGACGCAGCAACATCCTGGATACAGGAACATGATAATTGGATGTAAACGGGAGACTATCGCGAATCCTGACCACCTTGCTATTGCTGAAGTCTGGAAATCAACATGCGCCATAGTGGCACTTACTTAAAAGTACTTACTTGAAAGTACTTACTTGAATGCAAACATTCGTTTGCTGTAGATCTCATGCCTCTGGTCCACCAGTTTTAGCTGGTTTATCGCCGAGTGTCGCGGATTGACCACCACGCATTTTTCCAGGCCGCCGGGTACCGCTGCACTAGGAACTCGTAACGCCAATCGTGTTCCTGATCTCAGCCAAGCAGTCCCCAGCTGTTGTGTTGTGGCAGGATAGGGATATTCATTCCACTGTGCTGGTAAGTCTTCCACACGCCACGTATCTACTTTTGCACGTCCAGAAAGGTTATAGACGCCCAGGCGATAATTTTCCGGTACAAGACGCGGTGAAGGCAGGTAGTTAGCCAGTTCCAACATTGCCAGTGAGACGGATGTCGCAAAGTAGATAACCGGAACCCCTTGAACATTCCAACGTGCTCCGTCTTGATAGCTCGCGCCCAATCCAGAATAGTCCTCTAGGTATTGCGCCGGGCAGATACGGTAAAGTTGCATCAGACGAATTCGCCATACTCAATTTTGCGTAACACAGCTTGCACCAGGCTGCGGCCTTCAAAGGTATCGCACAGTGAGATAGGAGTCTGCCCACCTAACGCAGGTATGGCCGTGTCCATCCATTCTCTCGCAAGATCGGGGTCCCCAAAGGCACTGTTCGCCTTGGAAAACACTCGCAGGGTGTCGAGAATACCCTCTGAATGGTAGCTGTTGAGCGATTTTCGACGGTAAAACCGGCTCAAATTACCCGTGGTAGTCTCCAGAAGCCGGACAAACAAGTCCCGATGTCCTAGTGCATCAACGGCCTGTTTAACGATTTTCCCGGACAATCCCTTGCGGGTCGCCTTTATAAAAGTCTCATGATCGGAAAACACTGCGGGCGGAATCTTGATGCCCTGAATGGCGGCGAATTCTGTTGTCGGCTGCATGGTGACTCCAATGAAATTTGCATAGCTTAATTGTACATCAAAATGATGTTTGTTATACATCCTATTGATTGGCAGAAATTATTGCCTTCCTGCGATCGACGTGCTGACACAATCAGGTCCCCAAAACCTACGACATAGAGTTATTATGTCGATCACTCGATGAAGAATCGCTAGGTCATTGGGGATGTTGGCGCTAATCAAAGCACACATCTCAACATAAGGTTTGAATAGAGTTTTCAACAGAGTATTTTAAGTCAGGACACCATGAAAATAATCACAGGCATATCCGCCCACAATCTGAACAGGGTTGCGGCAGAGGTAAAGGAAATTGAAGCGAAAGGTTTCACCACCATATCGACACAGGAAAATCGTCATGATGCATTTCTGCCTCTAGCGGTAGCAGCAACACATACCAGCACGCTGGAATTGCGCACCAGTATCTCCATAGCATTTGCCCGCAGCCCAATGTCGAGTGCCATGATGTCATGGGATCTGCAAGCCGCATCAAACGGTCGGTTCACGTTGGGTATTGGCAGTCAGGTGAAGGGCCACAACATCAGGCGTTTTAGCGTGCCATGGAGCGCGCCAGCGCCAAGGATGCGAGAGTATGTCCAGGCAGTTCGGGCGATCTGGGATTGTTGGGAAAAAGGGTCCCGCCTTGATTATCAGGGAGAACATTATCAGTTTTCGTTGATGACCCCTAATTTCACACCGGAAAAACTGGATTGCCAACTACCGAAGATTGAAGTTGCTGCGGTTGGCCCGGTGATGATGAAAGTCGCGGCAGAGGAATGTGATGGCGTCATGCTTCATGGCTTTTGTACGCGGAAGTACCTGGCGGAGGTTGTAACACCCAGATTAAACAAGGGACTGGAAAACAGTGGCCGCAAACGAGAAGACTTCGAGATATCCGGCGGTGGCTTTGTCGCCACTGGTCCTGATGATGAAGCCGTTAACAAGTTGTTCGAATGGATCAGAATGAGAGTCGGGTTTTATGGTTCGACACCTTCCTATTGGCCTGTCTTTGAGGCTCATGGGCTTGAAGATCTTGGGCTAAAACTGAACGACATGTCCAAGAAAGGACAATGGGATGAAATGACCCGGCAGATTCCTGATGACGTCGTGCATTTGTTTGCTGCGGTGGGTCGACATGATCAGCTCGTTGATGCACTAACAGAAAGGTTTGGAGGATTGGTTGACTATGTAGGATTGCCAGCAGATACCCCGGCTGACCTACTGCAGGATGTCCTGGCAATACACAGCCCAGCCACTTAACCCTTCAGCCTTTGTTTCAAACACTGTGGCTAGATAGCTCGTCCTATCAGCTAATCAGGGACTGCCTAATTTACAGCTAGAGGCGATCGGGTTAGTCTTGGATCACAAATCACTCTCAAGGACAAAGTATGCAGGAATTTCAAGGCAAGGTAGCAGTCATCACGGGCGCAGCCAGTGGTATCGGGCGAGCATTGACAGAAAAATGTCTGGCGGAGGGAATGCATGTGGTCATGGCAGATATCGAAACCAGGGCATTGCAGCAAGCCGCAGAAGAATTGCAGGCAGGCGGTCAAAACTCCATTTTGCCGGTCAAGACTAACGTTGCCATACTCGATGAAATTGAGAACCTGAAACAACAAGCAGTCGATAACTTTGGTGGCGTCCATCTGCTGTTTAATAATGCTGGTGTTGGCGGCGGCGGTAACGCATGGGAGAGTACGCAGAAGGATTGGGACTGGGTGCTGGGCGTTAATCTATGGAGTGTCATTCACGGATTGCGAGTGTTCGTGCCGCAGATGATTGCCCAGGACACAGATTGCCATATAGTCAATACTGCCTCTGTCGCCGGTTTACTCGGCGGTAGTACCAACGCTGCCTACTCGGTCACCAAACACGGCGTTGTCGCATTGACTGAAATTTTGTATCGAGATCTGGAAGCGCAAAATCTGAAGATCGGCGCATCCGTACTCTGCCCTGGATTGATCGATACCAGAATCATGGAAAGCGGTCGCAATAGACCAGCAGAATTAACTAACGAGACAGAACCAGCGGCGCTGACCAAAGAACAGGAGCAAGGCAGGGAGGCGTTCGCCGCTGCGCTCAAGCAGGGCATGAAACCGGCAGAACTGGCTGAAATCGTGTTTGCCGGTATTCGTGCCGAGCGCCTTTATATCCAGACCCATGATGTATTCAATGCCATGATTCTCAAGCGAGCTGAAAACATTACCACGGGGGTGAACCCGGTTCCTATTAGCATTATATGATCATCTGAATACCGGCACGAACCGTCAAACTTCATCGACTCAACAACCCGGTAATCTGATCACTCAACAATCTTACAATTCAACAATCCTAAAACACAGAGAACACATGAACGAAACAAGCACAGTCATGAATACACAAGTTGTACTAAAATCGCGCCCGGTTGGCATGCCAATCGACGATAATTTTGATGTCCTATCCAGCCCGATGCCATCACCCGGCGATGGAGAGATGTTACTGCGTACACTCTGGCTATCGCTGGACCCTTATATGCGCGGGCGAATGAGTGATCGGGCATCTTATGCAAAACCGCTGGAAATCGGCGATGTGATTACCGGTGGCGTGGTTAGTCAGGTCATCGAATCCAGAAATGCTGACTTCCCCGTTGGCACTATTGTCAGCGGCATGTATGGGTGGCAATCACACGCCATTGCCAAATCTGGCGATCATCGCCTGTACAAGGTCGATCCCAATCTGGCACCGATCTCTACTGCCGTTGGCATTACCGGTATGCCGGGACAGACAGCCTATTTCGGTTTGTTGCGCGTCGGGGAGCCTAAAGCCGGTGAAACTGTTGTGGTATCCGCTGCATCCGGCGCTGTCGGTTCGGTCGTTGGACAGATCGCGAAAATAAAAGGAGCAAGGGCTATTGGTATTGCTGGTGGCGCTCAAAAATGTGATTACGTTGTCAATGAACTGGGTTTCGATGAGTGCGTCGATTACAAGTCTGATGGTTTCGCAGAAAAACTCGCCGATGTCTGCCCAAATGGCGTCGATGTCTATTTCGAGAATGTGGGTGGCGATGTGCTTGCGGCAGTCGCACCCCTTCTCAACAAAGGTGCTCGAGTACCCATTTGTGGTTACATCTCGGCCTATAACGCGACCAGCGAGGATCAAATCACACCGCCGGAAGCCGTGTTTAGTGCATTAGAACATCCTCCTTTTAATCGGTTCTTCATCGTTACAGAGTGGCTTGAAGAATTTGAAGAATCCACCCGTGTTCTGGGAGAATGGATAAAGGAAGGCAAGCTCAAGTATCGTGAGACAGTCGTTGAAGGACTGGAAAATGCACCTGCAGCTTTTCGAATGTTGTTCACAGGCGAAAACTTTGGCAAGTTGATGATCAAAGTCGCTGAACCCATGTAGGCTAGCGGGATAAACAAGATAGCGGATCGGCTACAGGGCACAAGATACAACGAACAAGGGATGGTGCGATTGAACGGTTAAAATACTTATACTCTTAGACTAACCCACGTTTTGTTGCCTCTATGGTAGCCTCGGCTCGCGAGTTAACATCCAGCTTGCGGTAGATCTCCTTGACATAACTCGATGCGGTGTTGCTCGTTATCCCCAACATCTCGGCAACTCTCGGCACAGTGAATCCTTTGGCGATCAACTGCAACACCTGGGTTTCCCTGGGTGCAAGTTGATGAGATTCAGCCTGGTTATGAAAGAAACCGAGTAGTCTCATGGCGATCATCGACGAAAGCGGTGGCTTGTTCTCGCGAATACCCTGCAGCATTGCAATCAGGTTGTCTCTGGATTCCTCTTTTAGAATATAGCCATCCGCGCCAGCCCTGATCGCATTGAAGATACTCTCGTCGTCATTCATTACCGTCGAGACGACAATAGTGACATCCATACCACGATTGGACCTCAGCTCAGATAACCTGGCAATGAGTTCAATACCATTACCATCTGGTAATCCAAGATCAATCAGTGCCAGGTCCGGTAATTGCAAATCTATTGCATCCTTGCCAGACTGAATTGAATCAGCCATGACAGCCTCAATGCCAAATGCTTCCTGGATTGTGTTTAATAGCCAGAACCTCGCTTGCTCATGATCTTCTACAATAAGACAGTGGCGAGGGTTAGGTCGTTTTTGTTCTGCCGACTGCACC
>CAZAZB010000277.1:0-5876 GCA_964489485.1 uncultured Pseudomonadales bacterium
TGGTTTACCGTTTTGTTTGCGGTATGCTTGCAGACATCGTTTCTAACACCGCCGGTTGGTTTCGCAATATTCTATTTAAAGGGGGTTGCGCCCGATTCAATCAAGGTGTCGACCATCTATCGTGGCGTGGTGCCCTTTATTCTCCTTCAGTTAGGGGGGCTGGCGCTCATTTACCTCTGGAAGGATCTTGTGCTCTGGTTACCCAGGCAGGCGTATTAGAAGGTGGGTGGGACGGCTCTGGGTGTTAACTGTTAGGCTTCAGGAGTGGCTCGAGCATCCTGAATTCAAGAATAACTTGGTGTAAACAATGAATAAACCCGAACTGGTTTCTAATCCTGATGAAATAAGTCCTGAATGGCTGACCCGGGTCCTGAACCATGCAGGTGTGGAAGGTCGTGTTGATCAGTTTACCGCTGCGAGTATCGGGACGGGACAGGTAGGTGAGAATGTTCGTTTTATACTGGAAGGTAGTGTGGACTTACCGGATTCAATTGTCGGTAAATTTGTTTCCACGGATCCAACGAGTAAACAAACCGGCGTGATGTTGCAGACCTATCTTCGCGAGGTCTTTTTCTACAATGAGCTAAATGAAACTGTCGATATACAGACACCGCAGGTTTTTTATGCTGATATCGAGAAGGACACCCATGACTTCGCCATTATCATGGAGGATTTGTCACCCGGTGTGCAGGGGGATCAAATTGCCGGTTGCACAGTGGATGAGGCTGCACTTGCGCTTGAGGAGCTCGCCAAACTGCACGGTCCTCGCTGGGGAGATGCAGAACTGGGGAAATACGCACTACTGGCACCCGCTGTTGACGATGAATCAGAGAATCAAACACAAACAATATATCAGATGGTTCAGGAGGGGTTTCTGGAGCGTTATGCTGACAAAATAGGGGAAGTCCAAGCGCGACTCGTTGTTGAAACTGGCGATAGGCTTATTGCTTATAGTAACAATGAGGCGCTACCGAATACATTGATCCATATTGACTATCGACTGGATAACATGATGTTTGGCGGGCCCTATCCGCTCGCCGTCGTCGACTGGCAGTCGATCAACCAGGGTTGTGCATTAAATGATGTGAGCTATTGTCTCGGGACTTCTCTTGATCCAGATATCAGATCGAATAATGAACGTGAACTTTTAGACCACTACCTTGATGTATTGAAGAGCTATAAGGTTGAACTCAAATGGGATGAGTGTTGGCGACAGTATCGACACTATGCACCAGCGGGTCTCATCATGGCGGTTATCGCGTCAATGATCGTGGGTGAAACAGAACGTGGTAACGATATGTTTATGGCGATGGCGCGGCGAAGTGCAAGCATGAGCGACGAACTGGAGTCAATGAAGGTGCTTTCTGACGATAAGCGTTCTTAGTGGTTAACAGTTCTCATTAGCTGCTCTAATGAGAAGTTCTATCTGCCAGGTGCCAGTGCTGGATTCGCCGGTAAATGCACAAACTGTTCGCCATTCCTCGAAAGTCGATAACAGTCGATGATCGGTGCCAATTCATCGGGCGATGCGCCATGCATAATGACGCCATCGCAACCAAGGCTAAACTGGTTTCTGACTGCCGCCACACAATCTTGTGGCGAGCCGGTTGCGGCAGCGGCTAACCAATCTTCAGGGATTAGCTCAGCGATCTGTTCCAGCTGTTCAGTGCTGGCATTTTGGTCGATTGATCCTTTAAAAGACGCGACCGATGGTGCCCCACGAAACCGTTGAAGTATTGCATGGTCCCAGTGATTGGTTCTGACCATGAGGTCTCCATAGGCTTGCAGATAGGTCGCCATTCTACCGACAGTTTTCTTCAGTCTTGTCTCGTAAGGAAGGTGATCGCCAATGGTTGCAAAGCATGACCAGATACGCACATCGGAAGGGTTTCTACCCGCTTTCTCCGCGGCACGGCGAACCTGTTTAACCGCCCTTGCTGTTGTTTCATCGCTGAAAAATGTATGCAGAACGACAGCATCAAAAGATTCTCCTGCAAGACGCAGGGAGTTGGGGCCGAATGCAGTGAGGGTCAAGGGAATATGCTCTTTGAAAGATGGATCGAGACGTAACATTGGCCATGATCCGGCGGGTCCATCGTGTCCGATAATGGTTTCGCCATGATGCAGTCGGCGCATCAATTTCGCGAAGTCTTCCATCTGTCGTGTCGTGATCTTGCTCAGCCCAAAGGCATTGAAAATCGCGTCTATACCTCGCCCCAGACCGAGGCTGAATCTGCCTCCTGTTAGGAAATGCATTGTTGAGGCATAGGCCGCAGTAACGATTGGGTGCCTTGTATTCTGATTGGTTGCGGCGGTGGCGATGCCAATGGTTGAGGAAATCGCACCAACGGCGCCAGACAAAGTTGCCGCCTCCTTGATGTTGAATCGTTCAGATATGAAACAGGCGCCGATACCCATGGTTTCGGCTGCCTGTACCTCTTTAATGAGGTCTCTTGGTGATTCGGGAGCACCGGCGAGTGTGTAGAAACCAAGTTCGTTCATTTGCATGTTGATGCCCCTCTCCAGGAATGTGTTCAGTGCCTGACTTTATGCCAGACCTGCATAAATCAGATTTACATAAGAGAATGCCCGCCATCCAATAAGAGATACTGGCCAGTGACGACGCAATGCCCTTCGACAAACTGGACGATCGACTCGGCAACACTATCGGCAGTGCAGGTCACTTGTAGTGGTGCAGCAGCTTCCAGGGAGTCCTTAACTTTTTTATAGGCGTCTTTACCCAGACCTTCCTCGAGCCACTCTCCCTGAATAAAACCGGGACAGATGGCATTGACTCTTATTTCGGGTCCCATCACCCGGGCGAGAGATTTTGTCATGGTTATCAAGGCACCTTTGGAGGCAGCATAGGCAATAGAACTACCGATTCCTCTGATGCCTGCCACGGATGCAATATTGACGATTGACGCACAACCACTCCTTCGTAGTGCCGATTCTGCCGCTCTCGTCATTTGATAGGGACCCACAACGTTAACGCCATACAAATGAAAGAAGTCATCCTTATCCAGGCCAGCAAGCTGATGGTGGGGCACAAACTTTGTCGTTCCTGCGTTGTTCACCAGCGCGTCGATTCGCCCCCATGTAGAGAGCGTCTTCTCCACCATCAGTCTGCAATCATCATCTTCGGCAACATTAGCCTTGCAGATCAATGTTTCGGCACCTAACGCATGACATTCTTCTGCAACTTTCACTGCCGCATCTTCACTATGGGCATAGTTGATGACGACGTTGTAGTTTTTTGTTGATAGAAGTCGGGCCGTTGCGGCGCCGACGCCTGATGAAGAGCCTGTGATTATTGCTACTTTCTTGTCTGAACTGTTCATTCCTGGTCCTACCTCCAATATCGTTGTTGTCTGGTAATCAGAATTCGGGCGAAAACGGTATTCTGCTGGCCCGCTTCGATTCTACCGTTTCCAGCTGGGTTGTGACCAATAAGAAGGAGAAGGGTCGACTGGTAGAATATGCGGTGGAAGGCGCGTACCACTCTGGTGCCGCAAATTGGCGCATCATGAATCTATAGTGCATTAAAAGGGTGCGGTGATGGTGAAAATATTTGGCATGAGCCCTCGCTGGCCCTTACTAATACGGGGTTCCACTGTTCTGGCACTAACTTTGCTCTAGTTCTGAACAACATGAATTATTAATAGGTCGGAGGGGTCAGAAGTGGACCAAACGTTAGAGCTTCAGTATGCACTGGATACATTCTATTTTCTCATTTGCGGGGCACTGGTGATGTGGATGGCGGCCGGGTTCGCCATGTTGGAGGCAGGATTGGTTAGATCAAAGAACACTGCCGAGATACTCACAAAAAATGTGGCGTTGTTTGCGATCTCCTGTGTCATGTATCTAATGTGTGGTTACGCCATTATGTACGATGGTGGGTTGATGCTGTCAGGTATCGAACTTGATGGTGCAGCATCGGCCGATGCGTTGGCGGCCACTGTGCTGGCAGAGTCAAAAGAAGCAGGTTTTGGTGGTGACGCGGTTTATTCCAACGCTTCTGATTTCTTCTTTCAGGTTGTATTCGTTGCGACCGCAATGTCAATTGTCTCTGGTGCGGTTGCAGAACGAATGAAGCTCTGGGCATTTCTTGCTTTTGCTGTGGTCATGACGGGTGTTATTTATCCTTTGGAAGGTTCCTGGACCTGGAATGGTCAGGCAGTTTTTGGTCTATACACTCTCGAAGATCTTGGCTTTTCCGATTTTGCCGGTTCGGGTATTGTGCACATGGCAGGAGCGACAGCTGCTCTGGCGGGTGTCTTGCTGCTCGGGTCAAGAAAGGGAAAATATGGCAAGCAGGGCCAGGTGTATGCACTTCCTGGGGCGAACCTGCCACTGGCAACCCTTGGTACCTTTATTCTCTGGATGGGCTGGTTTGGCTTCAATGGCGGCTCGGTTCTAAAGCTGGGTGATATTAGCAGCGCAAATTCTGTCGCCATGGTGTTCCTCAATACCAATGCAGCAGCAGCAGGGGGTGCCATAGCAGCACTTATTACCTCCAGGATTAAATTCGGTCGCGCTGATCTAACGATGTTACTGAATGGTGCCCTGGCCGGCCTGGTTGCCATCACCGCAGAACCTTCGACACCAACACCCCTACAGGCGACATTATTTGGGGCTTTAGGTGGTGTATTGGTTGTTTTTTCAATACTGGCGCTCGATAAACTGAAGATCGATGATCCAGTGGGTGCGATCTCTGTTCATGGTACCTGTGGTTTCCTGGGCCTGATGCTTGTTCCACTAACAGGTAGTGCAAGCTTCTCTGGTCAGCTGATCGGTGCCGCGACTATCTTTGCCTGGGTATTTGGGTCCAGCCTGCTGGTTTGGTATTTGCTGAAACTGGTGATGGGGCTTCGCGTGACCGAAGAAGAAGAGTTCCAGGGTGTTGATATCACCGAATGTGGTGTTGAAGCATACCCGGAGTTTGTCACCAACTAATTTAGGTGGATTGTTTTTCGAGGCGCGTCGTTCTATTCGTTGAATGACGCGCCTTTTTTGATTCTACTCAGATAAGATCGTCCCTTGAGCCAGTATCGCAGGTTGGTTTCCTGTTGCTTCAAGTAGGAAGCCCCGGTTTCACCATAGATTTGTTTTTTAGGCTTAATGTCCTCAAGCTGGGATAGCCACTGATCGTCCTGCTCATACCCATCATTGATAAGGTGTTTCGCAAGTTCCGGGTAGCGTTCCAGTTGAAACTTGATTCTGGGCAGATGTTCTTTCCATCGATCAATACCCTGGTCACTGATTGCCCTGATACCCTTTAGAGATATTTCTGCTGGCTTGGATGTTTGTGCAAACTTCTCAAAGGTCGAAAAGGAATGCATGGTGTTCAGGAATGGAAGTCTTCCGCAGATGTCTGACTGAATCTCATCCGGATGTTTAACCAGGTCTTCGTATCGTATTTCTACAAAACGAGGGTGGGATTTCAGGGGGGCAGCTGCTTGCTCATACCGTCGCCATCTTTCGAAACTGGAAAAGTATCGGTCTGATTTCGAGGGATGGATGCTTGTGATTACGGCCCGGGGGTCTCGTATCAAATAGAAGAGATATAGATCCGGGTCCCCTAGAAATATTCGCTCAATGTGAGTGATATCAGAGGGTTTCTTTGAAATGTATAACCCGTCACAGTGCGTTTTGTCTTTGAAGATTGAACGCTCGTGATCGCAATGAGCTTCATGTCTGAAACAGGTTGTCATCAATTCAAACAAGAGTGTCGTGCCGCTACGATGGCAGCCAACGATATGAATTCTTTTCATAAATAATGCTGAAGCTTAAGCCAGAAACACAGGGATGCTGCCAGGGAACCTCTGATTAAGTCCTATTTTTGCCATTAATCAGAGCTTCCCTAGTTGGTTTCC
>CAZAZB010000278.1:0-5857 GCA_964489485.1 uncultured Pseudomonadales bacterium
GCAGGCACTACAACTTACACAGAGACGGGTTGTTGCTGAATCACAAGGTGGCGCCACACCGGGTCCGGCAACCTCTATTTTTAAAGTCGTGGGAACCGAATTGCAGCAAAAATATTATGACTTGAAAACCCGATTAAAAGGCTCCCGCGGCTTCGGCGTGGATGAAGTTGAATTTTCAGAAAGTGAGCGAGATACACTGCACCAGTTTTTCTTCTCACGTGCCGCATCAATCTATAGCGGTAGTAACGAAATTCAACGTAATATTATTGCCAAGCGCGTTCTAGGGCTGCCAGACTAACGATTATAAAAAGGAATAAGTCATGCCGAAACTGGCGATTAAAACCCTGACAGGAAAGTCCGGTAAGAACTACGATTTTAATGTGTACGGAAATGAAATGCGTTTTAACGATTTCATACCGGGTGTCTATTTCGTTTCAAAAGAGGAAACCGGAGAAGAAACGGCCATCTTCCTCGGCGAATCAGATAATGTTGATATCGCCTTGCAAAAGCATGAATTGCAACCCTGTTTTGATGAACACCACTACAACCGGATTTCATTTCACAAGAACGCAAGTCGGGAAGTACGTGAAGCGATTGTTGCTGATCTTGCGTCAGTGTTGAACCCGGCATGTAATCCTTCCTGACAGGTCTCCTGTCTAGTCTTGCCTGACCCATGGGCAAACAAGCCAGCCAAAAAGGGGGTATCATTATTCGTTCAAGTAGTATTTTTTTAACGAGGTAGAGGGAATGTCAGAAAAGGTCTATATGTTAAATGCGCTCTGGTTCAAAGAGAACGGCGGTGCCGAAAAATATTCTGAGTATGGTGCGGCGGCCGCGCCTTTTGTGCAGGCATTGGGCGGTAGGATGGTTGAGGGATATCAACCGATAGAGGGTCTTATAGGCAACTGGGACCCAGACGTATTTTTTATGGTCGAGTGGCCCGATTGGGATGCCTTTAAGAAGCTGAGTGAAGATGAAGGCTACAAGAAGATCGCACATCTACGAGATGAAGCATTGCATAAGTCGCTACTCATTCGATGTGATAAGGTCGGCTAGTAGTAAAGGCTTTGGCTGGCGGTTGGTTCCCTGATTTCTTGAATGAGTGGTACACAGAACGAAGGTGATGAATGATGAGAGGGCGAAAGAGTTTTTGGACCTGGGGTTGGGAATCAGATGAGCCGACACAAGAACAGCGACAGGACGCCGCGAAACACTTGTCGAAAATGTATCATCAGAAAGTTATAGCGCCACCTATTCCAGATATCAGTCGATTTGAGATAAGAAAATCGCGTGTCAAGGTCCCGGACTCCGTTAAGGCTTGTGTTACAACAGACACAGTAGAGAGGATAATTCATACGTATGGTGGTCACTTTCTCGAACTCAACAGAGCTTTCAAAGGAGAATTTTCGCATCCACCAGATGCCGTTGCCTATCCAAAAACTGAACAGGAACTGGAAGCTGTACTGACCTGGTGTGACGCAAAGGGTCATGCGGTCATACCTTATGGTGGTGGTACGACTGTCGTCAATGGCGTTAGTATTCCTGAGATGTCCGATGGTGCAGTGACCATCGATATGGAGAAATTCGATAAGGTTCTGGAGATAGATGATGTTTCCAGGGCGGCGAGAGTACAAGCCGGTATCTTCGGACCAGACCTTGAAGCCAGACTAAAACCTGAAGGATTTACACTACGACACTTCCCACAAAGTTTCCCCTGGTCAACACTTGGCGGCTGGATTGTGACCCGCTCGGGTGGGCACTACGCCACCAACCATACTCATATAGACGATTTTGTAGAATCCACCCGGATGATAACGCCTTCGGGTTGGTGGGAATCCCGGCGTTTACCGGGCAGTGGTGCCGGTCCGAGTCCTGATCGGCTAGTGGTTGGATCAGAAGGAACTCTCGGAATATTGACTGAGGCCTGGATGCGCATTCAGAAACGTCCCGTTTATCGCGCCACCGCCGGTGTAGTATTCCCTGACTGGGCAATGGCGACTGATGCGACAAGACAAATTGCCCAGGCGAAACTATGGCCTGCAAACCTGCGATTGTTAGACCCAACTGAAGCGGGCAGGGCAGCAGGACTTGATGGTGAAAAAGCACTTTTGATTATCGGTTTTGAATCTGCCGAAATCCCCCAGGGTGATTTCATCCGACTGGCAGTTGATATCGCGAGAGGCGCGGGCGGTATTATCGATAATGATGAGATTCGAATTTCAGATGGGTCGGGTGAAAACACAGGACGCGAGGGTGCGGTTGGTAATTGGCGTAGCTCTTTTATCGGCGTTAACGCAGGCGTAACAAATGGACTTGGGCTGATTGGTGACACTTTCGAGACTGCCGTAACCTGGGATAATTGGCCAGAGTTTGATGCGCAGGTACATGACAAGGTGGGTAGGGTATTGCAAGAAGTTCTGGGCGACGCACATTCTTTATCCTGCCGGTTTACCCATGTCTACACAGATGGCCCAGCGCCATATTACACTTTCAGCGGGATGGGGAAACTCGGAGGTGAAGCAGAACAATGGCAAACCATCAAGGATGCGGCGAATGAAGTTTTGATATCAGCAGGAGGAACAATTACCCATCATCATTCGGTTGGCAGAATGCATGCAGAAGGCTGGGCAAAACAACGGCCAGATTTGTTTGAAAGGGCGCTTCGAGCAACTAAAAAGGCATTCGACCCGAACAGTATAATGAACCCGGGTGTTCTCTTTGAACCAGGCAAGATGTGATTGGTAAAAATTTAGTCGGGGCTGTCTTTCTGCAGTTGTGTTTCCATTTGTAGCCTACGCAGTTCATCGCCAGTGAATATTTCCTGTATTTTTTCGATTTCGTCTGCCGCTTCTTTTTGTTTCTGCCACATTTCACTGTACAGACCGTTCACACTAACAAGTTGGCTATGCGTTCCTCTTTCCCGGATCACACCGTTTTCCATTACAAGGATTTCATCAGCATTCACGATAGTTGATAGTCGGTGAGCTATGATAAGCGTCGTTCGATCTTTCGAGACTTCATTCAAGGCAGCCTGAATTTCACGTTCTGTTTTGATGTCTAGCGCCGATGTGGCTTCATCCAGAACGAGTATTGCTGGATTTTTGAGAACTGTTCTGGCGATTGCGACACGTTGTTTTTCCCCACCTGAAAGCTTTAGACCTCGCTCACCTACTTTTGTGTCGTACCCCTCGGGTAGCGACTTGATGAAATCATGAATACTGGCTGTCTTCGCGGCATCTTCAACTTCCTGGTCGGTTGCATCTGTATTACCATAGCGAATGTTATAGCGAATAGTGTCGTTAAAGAGCACGGTATCCTGCGGTACTATTCCGACCGCGCTGCGTAAACTGGATTGCGTTACATGGGAAATATCCTGGTCGTCTATCAACACCTGCCCGGCGGCGACATCGTAGAAACGATATAGCAGCCGCGCCAGCGTTGACTTACCAGCACCACTTGCACCTACAACCGCAGTGGTGGTGCCTGATGGTATCTCGAAATCTATTCCATGGAGGATGGACCTCTCTTGGTTATATCCAAAGTGCACTGATTGAAAGGAGACACTCGCTGCATCAATAACAAGTGGTGTTGCTTCTGCTCGATCCTTGATTTCCGGGTCCAGGTCTAGCAATTGAAACATGTATTCCATATCAACCAGGGCCAGTCGAATCATGCGATAAGAAGACCCGAGAAACCCCAGGGGTATAAAAAGTTGTAACATAAAAGTGTTCAACATAACCACTTCACCCGTGGTGAGGTTACCCACTGAATAATCCTGAACAGCCATTGCAAGAATGGCCATCTGGCAAATAACACGTGTCACCAGTTGCCCCGTATTGAGCATGCCGAGTGTTGTTTGGCTCTTCACTGCCGCTGTCATGTATTGCAGAAGGGAATCGTTGTAACGGTGTGCCTCGTAATCTTCGTTGCCGAAATATTTGACTGTCTCGAAATTTAGCAGGCTGTCCACGCCTATGGTCGTTGCCCTGGATTCCTGCTTGACCATTTCCCGGCGAAACCTGGTTCGCCACTCGGTGAACAGTAGTGTGAAACCAATGTAAGCGACAACTGCCATCAAAATGACCAATACATATTTAATGTCGTACGCGGTCGCGAGGTAGGTGCAAACAATGGTGATCTCAAACAATGTCGGCGCGATATTGAAGGCGAAGAGGCCCGTTATCTGTTGAAGGGCACGCGTTCCCCTTTCTATGGCGCGAGCAAGACCACCTGTTTGCCGGTCCAGATGAAAGCGCATACCCAGATTGTGAATGTGTCTAAACGCCTTGAGCCCGAATATACGTTGCGCATACTCTGATACCGGCACAAAAACCACGCCACGAATCTCGTTTAGTAAACCAGGTAGCAGCACCATCAAACCATAGAGTAAAACGAGTGAGATCAAGCCGCTAGTGGGTGCTATTTCGATGACCGGGGGGTTCCTAACCAACGTCTCTAGCCCATCAATTAGATCCTTTAGGATAATGGGCCCGTAAACATTCGCCATTCTTCCTACCAACAAACAGGCGAGAGCGATGACGACCCGAACCCGCATACCGCGATGATTGGCGGGCCATAGGAATGGCAAAATAGAGGCTATGGTCTGGGCCGGACTACGTTTGTCCACACCCTCTATTGTTAAGGGTTCGGAGAAAGAAACTGCATGAGGGTTGTGTTGCATACCACCAATCTACTATGAAAGGCGGTTGGTGATCAAAAGTGATTGGTCGGCAAGGTATCTACCTGGGATTGAAATTCCACACTTATCTTCTTGCATGCGACGACATAGTGAACCGGGGGTTCGCTCACTTTGTGATCGATTGGAGAAATGACTGGCCGCTGCAACTGCTTGACCACATGGGTGTAGATTTCAGTCGTTTTCACATCCGTGTGCCCTAAATATTCCTGAATAGTCCGCAGGTCATATCCGGCTTCCAGTAGTCTGGTGGCAAAACTATGTCGAAAGGTATGGCTGCTTGCTGGCTTGTGTATACGAGCGGAAGCAATGGCTTTCCTGATCTTTCGCTGCACGGTCTGGACCTGAATGTGATGGCGACGCAGTGTCCCTGAACGAGGATCCTTAGAAATTTCGTTGGCTGGAAAACAGTATTGCCAGCCAGGCTCGCGCGCAGCAGAAGGATATTTTTTGGAAAGTGCATTCGGTAGATAGACCTCTCCCAGCCCTTCTTCGAGATCTTGTTGATGGATGGATGCAACCAGCCGAATCTGATTTTCGAGCTTTGCTTTAACCCGTTCTGGTAAAATAGTGACGCGATCGCGATATCCTTTGGTATCACGAATAACGAGATGGTTCATACCGAAATCGACATCTTTGTTGCGTAAACGTAAGGCTTCACTTATTCGTAAACCTGAACCATAGAGGAGTTGGCCGATAAGATTAGCCACGCCATTCAGGTTGCTGATTACTGCGGTAGCTTCTTCGTGAGTGAATACAACAGGAATTCGCATCGTTGATTTTGCGGGTTTGTAGTGTAGCTCTAGCTCTTGCTTAAAAAATTCGCGATGCAAAAAAACAAGCGCGTTCAATGCGATCTTTTGTGTATTCACCGAACAATTTCGATTGACCGAAAGATCATTCAGGAATTCTTCTACCTCAATGGCCCCCATATCCAGAGGGTATCGCATTTTGTGAAACCGGATGTAGCGGACTATCCAGCTCATATATGTTTTTTCAGTGGAATAAGCGAGATTACGCGCCCGAATTTCAGCCCGAACCCGATCCAGGAGACGAGTTGGATTTATTGGTAGCTTGTGGGGAATGTCGTCCATTGGCATGCGAATACTGTATATATAACAATAAAGCTTTTGTCTGGAATGCTGCGCACTCCAGACAAAA
>CAZAZB010000279.1:0-5847 GCA_964489485.1 uncultured Pseudomonadales bacterium
GTGTGCTCTTCAGATCTGGGTCGGTTGCAAACATGGGAAAGCCGGAAGCAGACAACTCAGCGGATATCGCCCAATTATTACTGCCACTGGAACCGGGTACCTGCGACATACTCTGGTCTCCCGAGAGGCCCGGCGCAGCAGGAAAGAGTAATCGTGCGATATCAAGATCAATATCAATGAGTTCGGTTTTTAAAAGATTGATACATTGTTCATCTTCCGCGGAAAATTTACCCACATTATGCCTAAACCATTCAACACCATGTTTTGCCATCAACTGGCCAAGATAGATTTTTTCCAACCAGCTCTTGTGCTGAAACCAGCCTGTAAACCGATAACGGGATGCAACATCATGGCGGGTAATTTTACGCGGCTCAGCACCTGCTTTTAGAAATTCGGGTGGCACTTCGTCCAGGCCTGCAATGTAGGCGTTCACCCCCTCAAGGTAGGCATCAACGATATAGTCGCCTGGCGATGATGGCATTTCATCGGCAGGCACATTGAATACCTTGTGCAGCAGGTCCTGGGCAACAAACCTTTCACCCATGACACTCGCTGCGGTGCCGGTAGCAAAGAGATTACTCAGATGCAGTTGCCATAATCGCTCACTGGCACAGGCATAACCCATGCCTCGATAGGCATCTTCCACTGACCTGGCAAAAATATGAGGAACGCCGACCTTGTCCCAACATATTTCGAGTGGTGCCTGTGCTTCCGGGATTACGCCTGCCATCATTTTTCCTTTTTATATAGTGACCAAAAACAAAGAACGCGTTTTCAGCGTCAACTAGACTCGAAACAACTCATTCTCTATATCTGCAAATGCCTTGAACTCCAATGCATTCCCGCTGGGATCAAGGAAGAACATTGTTGCCTGTTCACCGGCCTCACCTTCAAATCTAATGTAGGGTTCAATCACAAAATCGATACCCTGACTGATTAACCGGTCCCGGAGACGACGCCATTTGTCCATGGTCAAGACAACACCGAAATGTGGCACTGGCACATCGTGTCCGTCTACCGGGTTGTGATTCTCGCTGCCGGTTCCGGTCGCGTCAGCAACCTCGTGACAGACAAGTTGGTGTCCGAACAAATTAAAGTCAATCCACTTATCGCTGCTTCGGCCTCGTCCACATCCGAGAACATCCGTATAAAATTTATTTGCAAGATTAATATCATGAACGGGTATGGCCAGATGGAAGGGCGTCATAACAAACACTCCAGTATGTCGTCTATTACCTTTTTAGTATCCGCACACCATCGCAAGGTAATAACGATCTCTGCGGTAGGCCAGACAAAGACAATATTGCCGCCGGCACCTCTTGCGGCAAATGCCGAGCTATCGGCAACGTTTGATATTGCACTGTCGTGGTTTAGCCACCAGAGCAAGCCATAGCCAGGATTTTTATCACAGGGTCTGACCGACTCATCGACCCACTCACGGGCAAGTATTTGCCTATCCTGCCATCTCCCCTTGTTTAAAAAGAGAAGTCCAAATCGCGCGTGGTCCAGCGTACTGATCCAGAGCCCGCCACCCCAGTGTGCTCCGCCGGAGACCGATTGAACCGACTTGCCCTCAACATCAACCCAGGATGTATCATAGCCGTGCCATTGCCACGAATCAGATGCACCCATTGGCTCGAACAAATCACGCCTCGCGACTTCAGGTAAGGGTTCACTGAACAATCGCAACAATGCAAGCGCCGTTCGGTTCACCCGGACATCATTGTATTCCCAGAAAGACCCTGGCTCCTGAAGTTCCCGGTAGTTACCCGCAGTTGCAGCAGATCCACCCACCGTTGAACTTTCACCTTTGTTTGCATTCTCGTTGGCGGTTTTGGTTGCACCCATCGTTGCACTGCTTCCCACCTGACGGCCACGGTCTATCCAATCGGGTATGCCAAAAAGCTCACCCTCCCACTCGCTGGTTTGCTGCAGCAAATGCCGCCATGTAATCGTTGAGTTTTGTTCCGACTCAAAACCACCATCTTTAACTTTCGTCGAAACCGCCTCATCCAGGTCCGTTATCAATCCTTTTGCCATCGCTATGCCTGCCAGCGCCGATATATAGCTCTTTGTTGCACTGAACGTCACCTCGGGAGAAACAACATCACCATATTGGGCAACAAGACAACCTCCTTTCACCACTATACCGGACGGCTTCCCTCTCGGCTTCAATGGACCCAATGGCCTATCATTTGGGTGACGTTTTCCTGTGGGTAACATTTCCGCAAGATCTGTCGGTGCGTTAATCTCCAGATTTATTGCCTGCTCAATTACAGCTTGCAGTTCCCCGCTGAATCCGGATGCTGCGGCGGTCGAGCGTTGCCAGCCCTCATCACATTGATCAGCGTCAATGTTCGTCCGTCCCGGAAATGTTGTCATTGTGTCAGCTCCTTTATCAGATCCTGTATTGCCTCTTCCTCAAGGACTTACTACCCTGTCAAACTTCGATAGACCTTCGATAATTCGTCAGGTAGCTGAGCAATATCCTGTATCACCATATATTGTTTATCCGGACACATTTCTCGCAAATAGTCGTGCCCGGAAGGATCAACGGTCAAACAAAAAGTCTGCACGCCCTGCTGCCTTGCCTCGGTCAGTGCTTTCATTGTGTCCTGTACACCATAGGCTTTGCTACTGCGATCTTTGCCATAGTCGTAATCCTGCGGATAGCCATCACTGATAATTATCATCGCCTTGATACGGGAGTCCGTTTTGATCAGGCTCCTGATACCATGCCGAATCGCTGGTCCCATTCGTGTACTGCGCGCAGGCTCCAGACCACCAATTCTACCCTTGGCACGAATATCATAGGGATCAGTAAAATCCTTGCATAGAAAATAGTCCACACGTTCCCTGCCGTAGCCACTGAATCCACAGATTGAATAGCTATCACCTAATTCTTCGAGTGCCTCCGCCATCAGGATGACCGATTCTTTCTCGATATCAATAATCCGTTTGGGAGAACTTCCGGCGTCATTGCTACCATTTTGATCACGAGAAAGGAAACTGGTCAGAAAATCTTCATCTTCATAGTCTTGCGCAGAAAATTGCGGCGTCTCATTATCACCTGGAATGACGTCGTCTGTAGATGCGCTCATGTCCAACAAAAATAGCGCGGAGACATCACGATCCTTTCTTTGTCTTTGGATGTAGATGTTCTCCGAGGGAGAAATACCCAGCCGACGATCTACCACTGCTTCAACAGCTCTTTCCAGATCCAGTTCATCGCCTTCAGGCACGCCTTTCACCTTTCGTAGTAGCTCAGGCTTCAACCGATTGAGTTGTTTTCTGACTCGCTTCAACAGGTCACCGTGTTGCACAAGCGTTTCCTGAACATACTCCGGCACCTCCTCAATATCACGAGACTCATACAAGGTGCACCAACGCGGGCGATAGTCACTGATAACATGATCCCATTCATCATAAAGGAACCGATACTCTTCCCGTATCTGGCGGGCGACTTTTCCTGTTTGCTGTTTTAAACCATCAGATATCGCCGGTTTCTCTTTCTTATCGTCAGCTTTAATTTCATCATTTTCAAGTTCGGTGACAAGAAGTCCTGTCCCCTCCTTGACATCACCCTTCTTCAAATCCTCAAGGTCAATGTCTTCGGGGCTAATCGGCGTGCTGAGTGAGATCATGTCATCCTCTTGCCCGGCTTCGAGCTTCTCATCCAAGCGCTCAATGTTGTTCATCACCACAGCCGTGTCCAATTCACCATGGAAGCTAATGGGTTCCGGAAGCTCATCCACGAGCAGCGCCAGCTCATCTTTTGTCAGCCTTGATGGTTCTACCGTAATATCTGTGGCGCCAATGAATTCATAACAGGATTTCAGTATCTGGATGCTGGTCAGAATCGTTGAATCTACCTGGATCAGCGGCGCCATCAATTCCCCGAGCAGCCGGTTATCTCCCCCGGCAACATCCAGGCCGTGTGAATACCCTTCTGTGCCCAGACCGATACGTATCATCATCTCCAAAAGCCTGGCTCTACGTGACACCAGCTTGCCTGTCCGGTTATCCAGCGCATGTTTCTTGAACCGAAGAACCGAATCACGCGCACCTTTGAATTTATGCTGAATACACCAGTCAATTCGGGCATCTTCTATTATCCTGAAGAGTGTTCGTGCCAGTAACTGATCCTGAAAGCTGTTGATTTGATATTCAATCAATTCCAGATCATCAAAAGTACCAAATTCAAAGTAACCCAACTGATGCAAAAGTGTCACTTTGTAGAAACTAAAATTGTCACTGACATCATCAAAAATGGACACGCTGTCCGGCAATGCAATGAAAGCGCCATCAGTCATCGGCAAGTCTCGATACAACACCTCTTCCTTCTCTTCCGCTGCATCGTCATCGGCGAGATCTGAAAGACTTACCACCTTCACTTTTCGCCCGGAAATCGCTTCTGCATATAGTTGCAGCACGCGCTTGCAATCAGCCAGATTGAGCTGGCCTCGGAGTTTCTCCAGAAGCCGAATGGAAGTCGATGACTCCATACTTAAGTAGGCTAGCCCCGCCTCAATATTCTCCCTTCCGATTTCAACGCCCGCCTGAAGCCATTCACGCATCTGGTGCCTGTTCTGCATGGGCAGCCTGTCTAATTGCTTCACCAGACAGGCAGCAAATTGCGTCTCCCTAATCTCATCGAAATAGACAATTAGCTTCCGCAAATCTAACCTGTCAATTTCTGGCACATTAACCAGTTCATCCAGAATGGGATCCAGCGGTTGGCGAGCCTGGGTCCATCGAATCAGATGAGGCAGAAGGTCTTCGACAAATTCACGATCTACCAGCGCCTCTAGTGTCGGATAAACAGCGAGTAGTTGTATACACGCCTTAACTGACACTAGTTGCAATTGGCTGACATTCGACCAGGGTATGCGAAGTTCACTCAACCCCAGGAACTGGAGAAGATCATCCCGTTCGTGTTCAGCAATACTCCTTGCCAGCTGACTCCACGCCAAAAAGTCTCTGCTGCTGCATTGTGAAGCGACATGGAAAGCAGATCGAATGTATTCTGTGATCAGATTGGAAGCATGTTGATATTTGCCATGAACGATAAGACCGACAGATTCTATCTGCTCAATGTTTTTCCAGGCTTCTTCGTCGATGCCACGCTCAAGCTGTTTCGTTAGGGACAAAAAGTAAGTATGCGCAGGTTCGTAAGAATATCCGCCAAGTCCAATACCATAACCACCTCGCAGCAATAGCTCTTCAAACCCTTTAGTTCGACAGAAATTGGCACTCAACCTGATATAGGCATTCGCCGATTCGAAGGCATGCCAGCCTGACTCTGCAATGGTCAAACACTGATTTGCCCACCGTTGCTTATCCTGCGGGGTCCCTCCCAGTCCGCTGATCGTCTCTTTCAGCAAAATTGCCGTTGACGGGTTAATCTTCTGAAGTTCGATATCCAGCTGAGACAGCTCAAGCATTCGATCTTACTCCGAGGGGAAGATAGTGCTCACAACTTCACTGATCGCCCGTTGCACTTCCACATCATCTGTGACTGCCCGGCAGATTGCTGCTTCACAAGCGCGGATTGGGCTTACTTTACCGGCAATCAGTTGCCCCGCATAGACAAGAAGCCGGGTGCTGATACCTTCATCAAAACCATGATGACGTAGATTTCTGATTCGTTCACCGAGTGTGGCCAATTCCAGCGCAACACCTTCATCGACACTACTTTCGTGCAGAATGATTTCCGCTTCCCGTTCAACATCAGGGTAGTCAAAATCGATCGCAATGAAACGCTGCCGCGTACTGGTTTTTAGATCCTTTAATACACTCTGGTAGCCGGGGTTATAGGAAATGACCAGTAGAAAATTTTCATGGGCA
>CAZAZB010000280.1:0-5783 GCA_964489485.1 uncultured Pseudomonadales bacterium
GATAAGCTTTCATGTTTTTATTTACCCAAAATATTATTTTCCACAATATTTTAATCACCTGTATGAATTCGACGACACAGGCAAATTAGCAGTTTGCAGGTGAAATCTGGGGCCTTCATCTATATCCTTGTCAGCCCTGAAACCAGCAAGAACCGGGAAATACTCCAGCATGCCCAATCGCCGAATCCTCGTGACCAGCGCCCTGCCAAACGCCAATGGCTCTATCCATCTAGGGCATTTAATGGAACACATACAGACGGATATCTGGGCAAGATTTCAACGTTTACAGGGGCATCAGTGCATCTACGTCTGCGCAGACGATACCCATGGCACTGCGACCATGCTCAAAGCGGAACAACTCGGCGTTACGGCGGAGGCTTTTATCGCGACGATAAAGGCTGAACACGAGAGAGATTTCATCGACTTTCTTGTCGAACATGACAACTATTATTCCACCCATTCGCCTGAGAATGAAAAATACGCGACGCTAATCTACAACCGCCTAAAAGAAGCCGGACAGATCAAGGTTAAAAAAGTCGACCAACTTTATGATCCAGAAAAGAAACTCTTCCTGGCCGATCGTTACATTGTTGGCACCTGCCCCAAGTGCAAGACAGACAATCAGTATGGGGACAACTGCGAGGCCTGTGGTGCCACCTACGATGCCACTGACCTCATTAACCCTTCTTCGAAAATTTCTGGCGCAACACCGGTACTAAAAGAGTCAACACACTTCTTTTTTGCCTTGTCGAATTTTTCTGACTTTCTAAAATCCTGGACCCGCAGTGGCACTCTGCAAGACCAGGTCGCCAACAAGCTATCCGAATGGCTGGATGCAGGACTACAAGATTGGGATATCAGCAGGGATGCGCCCTACTTCGGTATTGAAATTCCGGGCGAGCCAGGGAAATACTTCTATGTCTGGCTGGATGCGCCGATCGGTTATATGGCGAGCTTTCAGAACTATTGCGACAACCATGATCATCTTTCTTTTGACGACTTCTGGAAGGTCGATTCAGAATGCGAGGTTCATCATTTTATTGGTAAGGATATTATCAATTTCCATGCGCTGTTCTGGCCAGCAATGTTAAGTGCAACGGATTTCAGGACACCCACGAAAATCCACACCCATGGTTTTGCGACGGTCGATGGGCTAAAGATGTCCAAATCACGCGGCACATTTATTAACGCACGAACTTATTTGGACCATCTTAACCCTGAGTATCTGCGCTACTACTTTGCGGCAAAGCTCAGTGGCCGTGTGGATGACCTGGACATCAACCTCGAAGACTTCAGCCAGAGAGTAAATTCTGATCTCGTTGGCAAGGTCGTGAATATCGCGAGTCGCTGCGCTGGATTTATCAACAAACAATTTGAAGGGCAGTTGGCGACTGAAACAGACAACCCCTTATTAGCAGAAGTTGCAGCAAAGAAAGACATTATCGCCACACACTACGAGAATGGTGACTATGGCAAGGCGACACGCGAAATTATGGCAATGGCGGATAAGGCGAACCAGTTTATCGCTGAAAACAAGCCCTGGGAACTCATGAAAGACGAGGCAAACCGGCAGAAGGTTCAGCAGGTTTGTTCGGACGGTATCAACCTGTTTCGATTGATCGTCACTTACCTCAAGCCAATATTGCCAAAACTCGCCACGGACACGGAGGCATTTCTTAACATAGGCCCACTTGATTGGGACAGCCTTGATAGTGTCCTGCTTGACCATCAGATCAATAAATTTAAACCCTTGATGACGCGCATCGAGCCTAAGCAGGTCAAAGCGATGATTGAGGCGGGACGCGAGGAAACCGAAGCTGCCAGCGACAAGCAATCGAATGGCTATGCAGATGGAGGAACAAAGAAGGGAGAACAAGCATTAAACACTGCGCCGCTGGAGCCGGAAATTGAATTCGATGACTTTGCAAAAGTAGATTTGCGAATCGCCAAAATCATCAACGCCGAGCAGGTGGAGGGCGCGGACAAGCTGCTCCGGTTAACACTGGATATTGGAGAAAGCGAAAGAAATGTATTCGCCGGAATCAAGTCTGCCTACAAGCCTGAACAACTCATCGGTAAACTGACGGTCATGGTCGCCAATCTCAAGGCGCGAAAGATGAAGTTCGGCATGTCCGAGGGCATGGTCCTTGCCGCCGGACCCGGCGGTAAGGACATTTACCTCCTGGAGCCTCATAAGGGCGCCGTTCCCGGCATGCGCGTCAGTTAGCGGCTATCTGCGCCGAATTCTGCCAACAGGAGCCTGCGGCAGCACGCTGCCAGACACAAACCTAAGAGCCTATGTCTTTCAGGAACTGACCAATCGCCGGGTTGACGATTGATGGATGGGTCATATTGGCAGCATGGGCAGCACCAGGTACACGCACCAGTCCACGACAATCTGGTATTAGTTCGCTCAGAACCTCGGCGGTCTCGATAGGGATCGCTTGGTCCTCTTCCCCATGAACCATCAAAACAGGACATTTGATCTCTGCAACCCGGTCTGTGATGTCATCTCTCGTCAACAATGTTTCCGCGGGATACTTAAGGGAGTATCGGTCTCTGGATTCCCAAATGTCTATCCACTGCTTTGAAAGTTCAGGCTCATTGATGATCAGCCCGGCAATCGTCTCTCCAACTTCCCCCAACGGCTCATCACTCATCCAGTGGCTCATTAACTGACCATAACCTTCCAATACTTCTGGCGGATCCACATGGACGCCTGAATCAATCAATACAATCGCCTTGACCCGATCCGGGTATCGAAGCGCTGCACGTAGGGAAAGAAAACCGCCCTGGGACATCCCCAGTAGCACCGCACTATCAATCCCCAGATGATCCATTAGCGCGATGGCATCGTCTGCAGAATCCCAGTAGGTAAATGAGCCATTTGCCGGTGTTTCGCCGAATCCTCTCTCATCCCACCGGACACAGCGATAATCTGTACCAAAAGCCTCAACCTGAGCATCAAACATCGTTCTATCCATCAGGAATCCATGGCTAAAAATGAGTGCAGGACCATCGCCACCTGAATCTTCATAAGCAATGCTTTGGCCGTTAATATTTGCAACTGGCATAATTCTTTCCCTCTGGAAGACTGATAGGTATCAACTAAAACCGATTTGCGCGCTATCGTCAACTTTGGCCAATCATCTTACCAACAAGAACCTTATCCAATTGATTCCATCAGGCATCGTGACAGCACCCCCCTGATGCAAGATAATGGGTTCAAACCCTAGTTGACACTGTCCAATCCATGCCAGAAGCATTTGTTATATTGCTTAGCACCATGTTCGTTAACAATTTTGTTATGGTGCAATTTCTGGGTCTCTGCCCTTTTATGGGGGCAAGCCAGAAGTTCGATAGCGCCCTGGGCATGGCAACTGCGACTACATTTGTGCTGACCCTGGCGTCAGCGGCCAGCTATCTCGTCGAATACTATCTACTGGTGCCTCTTGACCTTCAATTTCTTCGTATTCTCAGCCTTATTGTGATAATTGCCGCACTGGTTCAATTTGCAGAGATTGTTATTCGTGCAACCCAGCCAATGCTGCACCAGGTACTCGGTATCTTTATCCCACTGATCACAACCAATTGCGCCGTACTGGGCGTTGCTCTGTTGAATATCCGCCATTCACGCACCTTCTTCGACTCAATCATTTATGGTCTGGGCGCTGCGCTCGGCTTTTCCTTAATGTTAATCATCTTTGCAGCCATTAGAGAAAAACAAGAACATAAAAATGTCCCTCTGCCTTTTCGCGGTGCTGCCATCAATATGATCACTGCCGGTCTCATCTCACTCGCCTTTATGGGCTTCACGGGTATGGATTAGTGGATACCTTAACCTTCCTGGAAACTGCGGTCCCGGCCGGGACAATCCTGATGAGCGTGATCGGCCTGGTCATCGGGCTTATATTACTGGCGAGTGCCCGTCGCTGGCCTGAAGATACAGGCGAATTTCTGTTTAAAGTGAATCAACTACTCCCCCAGACTCAATGCGCACAATGTGGCTATCCTGGGTGCAAGCCCTATGCCGAGGCCATCTTAACGGGCGAGGCTATCAACAAGTGTCCTCCGGGTGGTGATGAAACAATCACTGCGCTTGCCAGCCTCCTGGGTCGCGAAGCAGAAGCCCTGGATGCGTCCTGTGGCGTCCACAAACCTGCGTTGGTAGCGCTTATCCGGGAAGACGAGTGCATTGGTTGCACACTCTGCATACAGGCTTGTCCTGTTGACGCCATCATCGGTGCACCTCAATTGATGCACTCTGTCATCGCCGCTGAATGCACTGGATGCGAGCTTTGTCTTGCGCCCTGTCCGGTGGATTGCATTGATCTCGCTTTTCTGGGAGAAGGTCGGGAAGAAGGTCGGGAAGAGGGTCAGGCCGGAAATCAGACAGAAAGCCAGACTCCACTAACTACCGATCTGCTTGCATTAGAAACAGCCTGTATTCATTGTGGCCTTTGTGCCGATGTGTGCCCGAAAGATCTCGCACCACAACAGCTCCTGCTCTTCAAAGACACAGCTTCTGTGACAGATCCAGTGATAGAACCTATGATGGAAACGCTCGGGCTTGCTGAATGTATCGAGTGCAAGTTATGCGACCGGGTGTGCCCGGCCAATATCGATCTGACCGGGTACTTTAAGCACGCGAAACACACAATCAAACAGCAGCAGAAAGAGCTGGTGAAGTCACAGTATTTGCAGAGCCGATATCAACAGCGGCAAAACCGACTGATCGAGTCCACCACAACAATACGCAA
Organism: uncultured Pseudomonadales bacterium; assembly: GCA_964489485.1. Taxonomy (GTDB): domain Bacteria; phylum Pseudomonadota; class Gammaproteobacteria; order Pseudomonadales; family Azotimanducaceae. The sequence continues at coordinate 4,761 of CAZAZB010000280.1, forward strand.
GAGACCCACACGCGCCGACACCGTCGCACTGTTGGCAAACCTCCAGGATGGTGACTAGTTGACGACCAGTGGTCTGATGAGACAAGTCATATATGCCCTGATTCCAGGCACTCTGGTGGCAACATACTTCCTTGGATTCGGGATCATCCTGAATGTTCTAGGCGCGATGCTGATATCAGTGGTACTTGAACTCTTTGTTTTTAAACTGAGGAATATCCCCTTCTGGACGGTCTATGATGGTAGTGCACTGGTAACAGGTGCGTTACTAGGGTTGGCATTACCTCCCTCCCTACCCTTTTCGATGTTACTAATGGGTTGCCTGTTCGCCATGATCTTTGCCAAACACATGTACGGCGGGCTCGGACAAAATCTGTTTAACCCTGCGATGGTTGGCTTCGCTGTCCTGATCGTCTCCTTTCCACTCGCCATGTCAAGCTGGCCGCCGATAGATGCCGCCAACCACTCTTTAGCTGAAGCGATCCGCATAAAACTCGGCGCCCCCATCAGTGATGGATTTTCTGGCGCAACACCGCTTGATCAATTTAAGTTTCGCGGTGCCCTGACAAGCGGTGAATTCTGGAACCAGGTGGGAGACGAAGGCTGGAAACACTGGCTGGGTATCAATATTGCGTTTTTATTGGGTGGGCTATACCTGGTAAGGGAAAAGATATGTAGCTGGCGTGCACCCCTTGCGATGCTGTTAGTGCTTTTAGTCCTATCTGCCATTTTTTACGATGGCGGAAGTTCAAACAGTCTTGGCTCACCGTTGTTTCACCTCTTTTCCGGCGCGACCATGCTGGGTGCATTCTTTATCGCAACAGATCCTGTCACATCACCGGATTCAAATAGGGGACAATTCATGTTTGGAATCGGTGTCGGATTACTAACATTTATTATCCGTAGTATCGGCGCCTACCCTGAAGGTATCGCGTTCGCCATATTATTAATGAATGCCGCAAGCCCTCTGCTAGATTATATTGAGTTTCGCCTCGCAAGGGGATCTGCAAAAGTGCAAGAATTATG
>CAZAZB010000281.1:0-5768 GCA_964489485.1 uncultured Pseudomonadales bacterium
GGAGCTTGACTGAGAACAGAGAACCTACTGCGGACAAGCCTGATTGGCCAGATTTTCCCTTAATTTTCGTCAAATATGTCCAATATTCTCCTTAAATTATGGAAAAATCTGACTCAACCAGTCGAGCCCTCGCTACGGCCCCTATTCTCGGTCAAGCTCCTAGCTTGTCTTCAGCAGACCAGCTTTTAAAATACGATTAAACAGGACAAGTAACACAAGATGCAGAGATTAATCCTTATTTTTTTTATGGTGGCCCTCGCCAACTGCTCGTTCGCCAGGGTGCCTATTATTCCTGCGGCACCACAATTAGCAGCTGAAGGTTACCTGTTGATCGACGTGAAAACAGGGAAAGTCATTGTTGATTACAACAGTCAGCAGCGCTTGCCACCTGCAAGCCTTACAAAAATAATGACCAGTTTTGTCATCGCCACTGAACTGGAAAACGGCACTATTAGTGATACCGACCAGGTTAACATCAGTGTTAAAGCGTGGAAGATGGAAGGCTCGCGAATGTTCATCCAGGAGGGAACGCGCGTAGCGGTGGAGGATCTGCTTCGAGGTATTGTTATTCAGTCCGGAAATGATGCCAGTGTTGCGATGGCAGAACATGTTGCCGGTAGCGAAGATGCCTTCGTAGATGTAATGAATCAACAGGCAGCGCGGCTCGGAATGAAAGACACCCATTTCATGAATGCCACTGGCCTGCCAGATGAAAATCACTATTCGACCGCTGCCGACCTTGCCAGGCTCACGACAGCGCTTATCAATCGGTTTCCTGAACACTACAAGCTCTATTCCGAAAAGTATTTTACTTATAATGAAATAAAGCAGCCCAACAGGAACCTGCTGTTGTGGAGAGACAATACTGTGGACGGCGTCAAGACTGGCCACACACAGGCCGCTGGATACTGTCTGGTCTCGTCAGCACAGCGAGATGGAATGCGGCTTATCTCTGTGGTGATGGGAACGTCATCGGAAGAGGCAAGGGCCACCGAGAGCCAGAAATTATTAACTTACGGGTTCCGCTATTTCGAGACGGTACCGCTCTATAGTGGCGATGAATCTTTGAACAAGGTGCGTGTATGGCACGGTACTCATGGTTCGATTAATCTCGGTTTGGCTGACGATGTGGTTGTGACCATCCCAAGGGGTGGCAGAGATAGCCTCTCTGCTCACATGGATATCAATACCGAAATTCATGCACCATTTCCAAAAGGAGAGGCGCTTGGTACCTTAACGATAACGATGGGCGACGATACATTGTTGACAAGACCTCTGGTTGCGCTTAATGGTGTCGAAGAAGCCGGATTCTTTAGCAGCCTTTGGGATTCCGTTAGCTTGATTTTTCTACAGCTAACAGGGGGTGACCCGCTTCAGATATAGGTGTGTTGGGCCGTTCTGGATAGCGAACTTTTTGGAATGAAACGATGAAAGAGCCAAAGATTGAGTTTCCCTGTGACTATCCGATCAAGGTGATAGGGGCTGCCAGTCCGGAATTCGCTCAAGAAATTCTAGATATAGTACAAGGGTTTGATGAGACTGTGACCGCGGGAAAAGTCACAGAGCGTCCGAGCAAGAATGGCAATTATGTGTCGCTCACCATTCGCCTCTGGGCAACCGGCGAGCCCCAATTAACGGAACTCTTCAAGGCACTAAAGACAATCCCTGCTGTGCAGATGGTTCTGTGACCCGGGATGTCGTTGTCTAATCGACTCATCCTTCGCAGTCACGATGTCCTTTCCTATCATGAAGTTTCGCGCCGAATGGCTGATTTTACGGATACTCGTGGTGAGACGACGCCGGACGAATGCTGGCTACTTCAGCATGAACCAGTATTTACCCAGGGCCAGGCCGGAAAGCAAGAACACCTTCTGGATCCCGGTAACATTCCCGTTATGCAGTCTGATCGCGGTGGACAGATCACTTACCATGGACCCGGACAACTGGTTTGCTACCTTCTTATTGACCTCAAGCGGAGGCATCTGGGTGTTAGAAAAATGGTTGATGTAATTGAAAACTCAATCATCGATCTGCTGACAGAATATGACATTGAAGCCCATGCAAAGCGTGAGGCGCCCGGTGTTTACGTCGGGGGTAAAAAGATAGCGGCACTTGGCCTGCGAATCCGGCGTGGTTGTTCTTATCACGGATTAAGTTTGAATATTGATATGGATCTTGAGCCCTTCTCACGAATAAACCCTTGCGGCTATGCCGGACTCGAAGTAACAGATCTGGCACACCTGGGTATTCATGAGGATTTTTCATCGGTGTCATCAAGGCTGGTCACCCATCTGGTTAAACATTTCGGGTATGATTCTGCCGCTAAATATAAGGTATCAGGAAGTTGAATGAACCCCGATAAACGGAAAAAACTTGTACAGGGCGAAAAACTGCGCGGCGCTGAAAAGGTACGCCGCATTCCGGTTAAGGTAGTTCCTACAGAAGTGATGCCCCGGAAACCGGATTGGATAAGGGTGAGAATCCCCGCGAGTCCAGAACTGAGCCGTATCAGGGGAATATTGCGCAAACGGAATCTTGCCTCGGTGTGTGAAGAAGCCAGTTGCCCCAATCTTCCTGAATGCTTTTCTCATGGTACCGCAACCTTCATGATTATGGGTGAAATCTGTACTCGTCGATGCCCTTTCTGTGATGTCGCCCATGGGAAACCTAATCCATTGGATGAAAATGAACCGCGACAATTAGCCGAAGCTGTCGCTGAAATGGGGCTGAAATATGTTGTCGTCACATCCGTTGACAGAGATGATTTAAAAGACAGTGGGGCGAGCCATTTCGCTCACTGCATTACAGAGCTCAGGCGATTGAACCCTGACACGCGTCTTGAAATATTGGTACCGGATTTTCGCGGCAGAATGGATATCGCCATAGAGACACTTACCAGAACACCACCGGATGTGTTCAATCACAATCTGGAGACTGTTCCTGACCTATATAAAAAGGCGCGGCCTGGCGCAGATTACCAATGGTCGCTGGAATTGCTCAAGCGCTATAAAAATGCAATGCCGGAGGTTCTGACCAAGTCAGGATTAATGTTAGGGCTGGGTGAAAGCATCGATGATGTGAAACAAGTCATGGCAGATCTAGTGGCGCATAAGGTAGATATGTTAACGCTCGGACAATACCTGCAGCCAAGCAAAGAGCATATTGCAGTCGAACGGTTTGTCCATCCAGACGAATTCGCTGCCCTTGGCGAATTGGGGAAGTCCCTGGGGTTTAGCCACGTCGCCAGCGGACCCATGGTTCGTTCGTCTTATCATGCCGATCTTCAAGCTGCCGGTGAATTTCCCGATAAAACTTAATGCACCTCCCGGGCGATCTGTGTTTGTTAAGAAAAGCGCTATCTACCACAGGTACCGCAGTTGGGGTTTCGGGACAGCTTCAGCTTTTGCGAGTCCATCGTCTTCGCATCAAATACGAGTAGGTATCCAGCCAGCGAAGTGCCGAAACTGGCAATCAGTTTTATGGCTTCGTTTGCCTGTATTGCGCCAATAATACCCACCACAGGCGCAGCAACACCGTTTTCAGCACAGCTCATGCCCTGGTCATCTGCACCCTCGTAAAGACATTGATAACAAGGGCAGTTCTCGGTAGCCGGGTCGTACACCATTACTTGTCCTTCCAGTCGAATGGCTGCGCCTGATACCAGAGGGATATGGTTCGCAACACAAGCGGCATTGATTCTAAACCGAATACTGAAGTTGTCCGTACAGTCTACAACCAGATCTGCTTTACTCACTTCATGGTCCAATTCTTCCGGTGATAACTGTTCGTTGAAGCAGGTTAGGCGGGTATTTGGGTTAAGAGCGGCAATTGTGGTTGCTGCTGATGATACTTTTGATTGACCAATTCTATCTGTGGTGTGTGCAATTTGTCGTTGCAGATTGCTAAGGTCTACATTATCAAAATCGACAAGAACCAGATGGCCGATTCCCGCCGCTGCAAGGTACATGGAAACAGGACATCCAAGACCACCAAGCCCCATGACGAGAACTGTTGCCTGGGTGAGTTTTTCCTGCCCCTCAATATCGATTTCTGGCAGCATGATCTGCCTGTTATAGCGAAGCAGTTCTTCATCATTCATGGGGATGCTTCCTGACTGAATGTTCCTTGTTGCGAGACTGTGCGAAAACAGCTCTCGGATTCCCCTGGAGGTCACAGTAACAGCTAGGCTCAAAATCGTTAGCTTCCAGATATGCGCAGACGTCCTGCTGTTGCTGATAGCCATGTTCCAATAACAAGTAGGCATTTGCTTTGAGGAGATGCCGGGCCATAGAGATGACGCGATACAGATCGCCAAGTCCCTGGTCTACCGAAACAAGCGCAGAGCGGGGTTCGTGGTCAAGTTGCGCCAGGTGCTCATCACCCTTGGCAATGTAAGGTGGATTGCAAACCAAAAGATCCAATGACCCCGGTGTCAAGCAGTCTCCCCAATCTGCTCGAATCCAGCTTAGGTTTGGCGTGTCCTTGCCATTTTCTTTCGCGATGACCAATGCCTTCTCGCTGAGGTCGATACCCAGTAGATCCCACTGTGGTCTCTCGTTGGCCAGCGAAACAGCGATGGCGCCAGAGCCGGTACCCAGGTCAGCGACCAGCCTGGGCGAATGATCAAACTTGTCTAACGCTATTTCAATGAGTAACTCAGTTTCCGGTCTGGGAATCAGCGTATCGTGGGTGACCCTGAAGCAATCATTCCAGAAATGTTTGTATCCAAGCAAGTATGCAACGGGTTCGCCCTGGATGCGACGATTGAGCAACTCGTTGAATGTGGACAACTGGGTGTCATCGATGGATTCATCGCTGTGGCTGATCAGCCATTCTCTTGAACAACCAAGTGATGTTGTCAAAAGTAGTCGAGAATCGAGTTCCGGTGTATCACTGATGCTTGCTATCAAAGAAGCCGACTCTTTCAATAGTTCGCCGATAAACTTCTGGTGCAGGTTCATCCTGGCGCTCTCATTGACTTAAGGCAAATCGCACTAGGTATCATCGCCGGTATCGAGTCCCAGAGATCTGAGCTGATCTGCCTGGTGTTCCTGGATGAGTTGATCGATGATGGGGCTTAGTTCGCCGGTCATGGTCTGGGCCAACCTATGCAGCGTCAGGTTAATGCGATGATCAGTTACACGTCCATCAGGAAAGTTATACGTTCTGATTTTCTCCGATCGGTCACCACTACCCACCAGGTTTCGTCTGGTCTCGGCTTCCTCGGACGATTGTTTTTCTTGTGCCTGATTCATCAACTTTGCCTGAAGTAAACTCATCGCTCTGGCTTTGTTCTTGTGCTGTGACCGCTCATCCTGACATTCGACAACGATCCCTGTCGGCAGGTGAGTAAGCCGGACGGCGGAGTCTGTCTTGTTTATGTGCTGCCCTCCGGAGCCTGAGGCGCGGTAGGTGTCAACTCGCAGATCGCTTTTGGCAATCTCAATCTCATTGATGCTTTCAGCTTCCGGTAATATTGCAACAGTACATGCGGATGTGTGGATGCGACCTTGTGATTCTGTTTGCGGTACTCTTTGTACGCGATGTGCACCTGATTCAAACTTCAGCTTTCCGAAAACATCCTTGCCTTCTATGCGGGCGATGATTTCTTTGAAGCCGCCATGATCTCCGGCCCGTTCGTTTATAACTTCAACTTTCCATTTGTTGTTCTCTGCGTATCGGCTGTACATTCTGAATAAATCACCGGCAAAAATAGCCGCCTCATCGCCACCGGTACCAGCGCGAACCTCAAGGAATACATTGTGAGA
>CAZAZB010000282.1:0-5765 GCA_964489485.1 uncultured Pseudomonadales bacterium
ATAAGGGTGCGCCGGATATTCATCTGATGATGTTCAAAGCATCAGAGATCGAAATAGAAGACACCTGGCACGTATCAGGTTTGTGTGGAACTGGAAGCCACCACTTTCATGTGAAAGATCAGTTTGTACCGCAAGGTCGATCGGTCATTCTAGGTGGCAGGGCTAATGTAAAGACACCACTGTATCAGTTCCCCATGTTGGGTTTGTTAGCGTTGGGTGTGTCGAGCGTCAGTCTTGGTATCGGGTACCACGCGCTGAAGTATTTCAAGGAGATGGCGATGGGTAAAAAACCCACCGGCTCTAACCGCTCTTTGGCAGAGCGGCCCCTGATTCAATCCGATGTTGCGCGCTCCATGGCAGACCTGAAGTCAGCAGAATCTTTTATTCGATCAGCCGTAGATGAGGCGTGGTCGATTGCCGGGTCAGGTGAAAGATTGAACACACAAACCAAGGCGAATCTAAGATTAGCCGCTGCTAATGCGACCCATAAGTCAGTCGCGGCTGTGGATCGGCTTTATCAGGCGGGCGGCGGCTCCTCGATATATGAAGACAATGCGTTGCAACAGTGTTTCAGGGATGTGCATGTCACCACCCAGCATATTATGGTTGCTGCACCGGTTTTCGAAGTGACGGGTCGGGTAGCACTAGGGCTTGCCCCCAGGTCGATGCTTTAAGACCACACCATTTAATTCAATACCATTTAATTCAACAGGTTGTAATCCACCCTTTGTCATTCAACACCCTGTCAATCAACGCTTTGTAGGAAGGAATAAATATGCCTGAACTGATCATCGGAACCATTGGTTCTCCGGATATGTTGTCTGGTGATTATCAGCGACGCAAAGCTCTGATGGACCAGATTGGAGACTCACCTATTGACCATGTATTCATCGCTGATCATGTCAGTTTCCATAATGGCTTCGGCATGGATGGTCTTATCAATGCAGCAACCCTGGCGGCAATGAACCCAAACATTAGTATTTTTCTGGGTGTCTACCTGCTGGCATTACGCCATCCTGTACTGGTCGCAAGGCAGCTTTCGTCCCTTAGCCATTCAGCACCTGGCAGAATTATCCTTGGTGTTGGCCTTGGAGGGGAGGATCGTCATGAAATGGAGGTGTGCGGCGTTGATCCATCCACGCGTGGGAAGCGAACGAATGAATCTCTTATGGCATTGAGCCAATTGATGACGGGCGAGAAAATCAGCCATCACTCTGAGTTCTTTGACTTTAAAGAAGCACAAATACTACCGGCACCTAAACCCCGGATTCCCATCATTATTGGTGGCAGGTCCACGGCAGCCTTGAAAAGAACAGCGCTTCACGGTGATGGATGGTTAGGTGTCTGGTGCTCTCCGAGGCGGTTCGCAGAAGCCATTGGAGAGGTGAGCAAGATGGCGGTGGCAGCTGATAGAGAAAAACAAAACTGGAATCATGGGTTACAACTATGGGTTGGATTTCACGCGGATAAGAAAAAGGCGCGTGAAATTCTCGCCAGGGAAATGCAGAAAATGTATCAGATTCCCTTTGAAGCATTTGAAAAGTATTCACCTTATGGCAGTCCGGAAGAAGTGGCCGAATATTTGATACCCTTCGTACGAGAGGGCGCGCAAGTATTAAACATCAAAGCCTGCGCGGTAGACGATGAAACCGAGATTGAAAATGTTGCCGAGGTTTGTCGGCTCATCAAGGCAGAAATAGGAGCATAGTATGGTTGATCTATATGAAGCGATGAGCAGTCTTCGAGCAGTTCGGCGTTTAAAGTCTGATCCAATTCCGCATGAAGTATTACAGAGAGTCTTGCAGGCAGCCGCCTGGGCGCCGACCGGAGGAAATGTTCAACCTTTCAGAATTATGGTGGTTCAGGATAAGGCTAAACTAACGGAGATCCAGAGCTGGTACCATGAAGAGTGGCACAAATACACATCCGCGATGCGAAGAGGGCTCGATAAGATGCCAGAAAAAGCCGCTTTAGCGGCGAGCAAGATGTTGAAGGCCGGGGATTATCTCGCTGATCATCTGGCTGAGGCACCCGCTGTATTAGTCTTCTGTTTTAACCCTGCAATGATGGCAATTACCGATGCGGATCTGGACAGGCCTTCGGTCGTCGGTGGCGGCTCGGTCTATACTGCGGTGCAAAATGCCATGCTCGCCTGTCGTGCTGAAGGGCTGGGGTGTGTGCTGACGACTTTGCTCTGTTACAAGGAGTCCGAGATCAAATCATTATTAGGGATTCCCGCCGATTGGGGGACTTGTGCCCATGTTCCTATCGGATATCCTGTCCTGAAAGGGCACGGACCGCTTTCAAGGAGGCCCGTTGGGAAGATTGCCTACCTCAATGAATGGAGTCATGGTTTTGGAAATTGATATGAATACAATCCACCCAACGTCGCTGGTGCATCCTGATGCAGAACTGGGTGAAAACAACGAAATTGGACCCTATTGCATCATCGGAGAAGGTGTTCGACTTGGGAATGGATGTAAACTCAGATCCCATGTGGTCATAGAAGGTCAAGGGACAGAGATCGGTGATGGGAATACATTCTACCCCTTTAGCCTTATTGGCGCTGACCCCCAGGATCTGAAGTACCATCATGAACAGTCCCGATTGGTCATCGGGAATCACAATACTTTTCGTGAATCAGTTTCTGTACACCGTGGCACAGAGTCTGGTGGGTTAGAGACGCGAATTGGCAATCACAACCTGTTTATGGGTTATGTCCATGTTGCACATGATTGTGTTGTTGGCGATTACAATGTTCTGGCAAGCTATGTCGGCTTAAGCGGGCATGTCTTTATAGAAGATCATGTGACCCTTGGGGGTCAGGTGGGGGTTGTGCAATTTCTTCGTATCGGGTCTTACTCTTACATTGGTGGTGCCTCGGTCATCGATAAAAATATACCCCCCTACTCAACGGGCTATGGTAACCGGATCGAGATCAAGGGCATAAATATCGTCGGTCTTCGACGGCAGGGGTTTAGCAGGGACACCATTGGTGCAATCTCCGATGCGCATAAATTGTACTTCCGTTCGGGACTCAGCGAGGTTGAAGCATTACGGCGTATCGAAGCTGAGTTGGGCGATTGTAAGGAAGTCATCGCATTCATGGATTTCTTGCAATCGGTTGGTGGTAAGGTTCATTAGGTCCTCAATCAGCTTGAGGTACGCCAGATAGAATGGCCAACTCATCGCCTTTTCAGTCCAGGGAAAACATAAGTCACTCACATATTGAGTACAATCCTCTATGGCTGAATAGATCGCAGAAATGATATGCTGCACACGCCGCACCCTGTGGTAAGAACAATAAAAGCATCTACCAATACTGTCAGCTAGTTGCTGAGTCGGGCCAATGGAAATTTGTTGTAAATGAAGTTGCGAAATCTCCTTTATCGGGCGTATCAGCCTATTTTGTGGTCGCAAATTAAAAACGGTCCGAGACCTCACCACATTGGTTTGATTATGGATGGTAATCGCCGCTTTGCCAAAGGCAAAGGGATGGCGAAGAATGCTGGACACACGTCCGGTTCAGAAACACTGGAAGAGTTTCTTCGCTGGTGTTGGAAACTTGAGATAAAAATCACCACCTTGTTTGGCTTCTCTACAGAAAATTTCAATCGTTCAGATGATGAAATTGACTATTTGATGGAACTCATCCTTCGAAAATTGCGAGAGTTTCAGGTTGATCCGGTCATTATGGCGGAGAAGGTCAAAATCAAGGTCATTGGTCGTCGCGAAGAGTTGTCCGCGGAAATGAACGCAGAAATCGAAAAGATCGAAACGTTGACGAAAGATAATGACCGTTTTCAGCTTAATATTGCGATCAGCTATGGTGGCAGGGCGGAAATTATCGATGCGGTGAAAAAGATTGCAGGGGAAGTGAAAGAGGGTTCTCTTTCGGTGGATGCTATTGATGAGGAATTATTTGGAAAGTATCTCTACACCGAGGGTATTCGTGATCCAGATCTCATTATCCGTACTTCCGGCGAAGAACGTTTGTCCGGATTTCTCCTCTGGCAGAGTGCCTACTCGGAACTGTACTTCACGGAGGTTTATTGGCCCGCGTTCCGCATGATCGACTTTTGGCGGGCGATTAGGGTCTACCAACAGAGAGAAAGGCGATATGGGCGATAAACGGCTAGTAGATGCGCTCATGTGCCCCCTATCGGATGGTATAATCAATGTCTGTGAAGAATAATAAAAACCCCTCAATTCATGTCTGATAGTACGGAATTCAAAGAAGGTCCCCAGGGCCTGGATGACCCTTTGGTAGCCGAAAAGCGTCCCTGCATGATTATGATCAAGGGTGATTTCATTGGGCAGGTCTATGAACTCAGCAATGACGTGACCATTGTTGGTCGTAGTGATGATGCCGATCTGGTTGTTTCTGATATTAGTATCAGCCGAAAACATGCCATGGTCGTTAATCGTTTTGATGGTTTTCGAATTTCTGATCTTGGCAGTACCAACGGCTGTTGGGTCAATCGTGGGAAGGTTTCAGAACCCACAAAACTTGACGAAGGCGACAAGATTACGCTCGGCGAAGTTGTTTTCAAGTTCAGCTATCAGGATGACGATGACACCCAGTACCATCTGATGCTTCGAAATATGGCAGTCAAGGATGGACTCACGCGAATTTACAATAAACGATACTTCAATGAGGTACTCGATAAAGAGTACGATTATAACCGGCGTAACTGTGTCGGTCTTGCGGTGATTATGTTCGACATCGACCGATTCAAAGAAGTGAATGATACCTGGGGCCATCCGGCAGGCGATTTTATTCTTAAACATCTCGCGCAACTCATAGAACGTGAAGCGCGAGGCTATGATGTCTTTGCGCGATATGGTGGTGAGGAATTTGTCTTCCTGCTACGTGGTGCACCGCTTGAGGCAGCCATATCCCTGGCGGAACGAGTTCGAAGCGAGGTGGAAGATAATATCTTCCACTACGATGATTTGGATCTTAAAGTGACTGTTAGTCTCGGCGTCACCTGGTGGGGCGGCGATGATTCGGTGACCAAGCCGGAAGAATTGGTTGAAGCCGCAGATCGTCGGCTGTACGAAGCCAAGCGGGATGGGCGAAACTGCATTCGCCACGACCCTTTTCCGGATGTCGACTGAACCGTTGGCGAACCGGGGGGCTAACGAGGGGCTAACGAGGGGCTAACTCGTAAAGCCAGGCACTATTGCTCGCAATCGCTTCACGGCCCAGGCCGGAGTTGTACTTCCGATTAAATTCTGCAGCAATACCCTCATTAAAATCTTCCGCGGTAAGCCGGATGAGTTGACGCTCATAGATTTTGCCGTCTATGCGGAGCAGTGCCTTGTTGTTCTTCTCTGCATAATGGGGCCATTGCTTCCAGATTTTTCCATAGCCTGTCTTCATATAGCCGCTGATTAAATAGAGTTTGTTGTCGTTGACCGCGATCCAGATGGTACGGGATGTCTCTGGTTCGAATAGCTGGAATTCGACAGTCGGCCTGTCCTTGACGAAGGTCCAGTCGGGTTCTTCACCTGTGTACAGTTCGCCGGATGTAAAGGGTCCGCCAGCAATGATTTCCATTGGACCATCGTGGAAACGCATATAGCCGAAGAACAGGAGAATCGTGACAACGACGGTTCCGATAAGTATCAGGAACCACTTTAGGATTTTTGCAAGCATGCTGAATTCGCCGAATTGGGGATATAAGGAACTTCTGATTAAATCCTATTTGTGCCAGCACGGCGTTAGCACACCTCGAGGTAAATCACGAATTTAAGGCATA
>CAZAZB010000283.1:0-5759 GCA_964489485.1 uncultured Pseudomonadales bacterium
ATTACCATAACAGCAAAATGTTCTCTCGAATTCTCCGCCATCCCCGACATAGAGCGGCAGTGTTTTTTTAAGCGTACAGTTTTCTCCATTCATACCCGTTGCTTTTAAACAACGATCTGACAACATCAATTCAAGAGCACCCAGATTGGACTTAATCAGAGGGTAACGACTTTTCAGCGCCATAACTTTCTTCACAATGACGTCGCGTTCCTTCAGGTCGGACCAGGCAAGGTCACTTACTTCATTTTTGTCTGGTACGTAAAATGTAAATGCAACACCATTGACGGGCCAGTCTTTCACCTCTTGAAGAAAATCTTTAATCATCGGCGCATTCTGTTTAGTGATCGTCATCTGAAGCATGACGATGGTGCCATCGTTGGGGTCCCTTGCAAAAATCGAATTTCTAACACGATCAAAGACACCTTCACCACGAATCGCATCGTTTGCCTGTCTTGGTCCATCCAGGGAAACGGTGACGAGGCAACCTGGTGCACAGGGAATCCCGTAGGTGCCATTGGTCACAATCGAGCTGCGCTCAAACAGCTTGATGCCTTGAAAGACTAAATCCGCTTTAATCATGGGTTCACCACCGAAGAAAAGCATGGATCTTATTTTATGTTTGTCGCGGAGAACGCGGAGTTGATGGAGCATCACATTATCTGACATCTTGTCCCGTGCGTCGTTTGGCGTATCTTCACGGTAAACAAAACAATGCTTACAGCGAAGATTGCAGGCGTTGGTGATTGTTACCAATGCGCTCGGAAATTCGTCGTCACCAAAATCTGTCGGCGCGGGAAAAGTCTCAATAACTTGCTCATTCTCCATGGATCTATACTAGTCCGTATTTCGGCGGCAGGGCTGATCTATGTCAAGGGAGTAGTGGCTAGTCTGCAGGCTTTTTCTTCTGTTGGATTGTAGGCGTTGGCTGATGCTTGACTGAGTGCAGGCTATTCAGCATATAATTAGCTATCTATTAAATAGCATGCTATCTAAATCTAGGGCCCATGAAAAACGCCAAACAAGAATTCGTCAGTGCATTATTTAATGCACGTAACCGCATCCGGTTTTCAATGGATGACAAGTTCAAACCGCTGGGCGTGACAGACGCTACATGGCGAGCACTTTTTTATCTGGACCAGGTGGGTGATGGCGTTCAACAGAAAGAGCTGGCTCGTGTGATGGGCATTGAAGGTCCTAGCCTGGTCAGGTTACTGGATAATCTCGAGTCTAAAAAACTAATCGTGAGAAAGATGTCCAAAGAAGATCGTCGTAGCAAGACAATACATCTGACGAAAACATCGAGCGTTCAGTTGGTTTCCATGAAAGATACGGCGGCTGATGTACGGAATGTAATTTTGAAGGACATTTCGAAATCGGATCTTGCCGTCTGTACAAGAGTGTTAAAGACAATAATCGACACCACCAATGAAATGGGCGAGCAAGATGGATGAATCAACCAAGTCTATCTTGTCGCCGGTCAACCTTGTCGCCATGGCCAGTCTGGTGGGAGCGTCGCTTTGGCTTGCCTGGTGGTTTTATGACCGTACACAATATTTGTATGTTACTGATGCCCGGATAGCCTCAACCCTGGTCAGCGTCAGCAGTAGAATACCGGGCTGGGTCGTCGGGTTTCCTGTAGAGGAAGGAGAGCGGCTTAGCCGTGGCGAGATTCTTGTGGAAATTGACACCCGTGATGTGAAGCTTCAACTAGCTGAGATTGATGCGGGCCTGGCCACGGTCAATTTTGAATTACAGCGGTTGCAGAGTGAGATTGCATTGCGTGGAAAACAGATTGATTCAGGCATTGAAGTTGCAAGGTCTCGACATGAGGCGGCCCTTTTTGAGCTATCGGAATCTCATGTGCTGTTAGGTCAGGCAAATAGTGATTATAAGCGAGCAAACTCTCTGCTTAAACAGAAGATGCTGTCCGAAGGGACATGGGAGACACGCCGGACGAACCGGGACATGGCAATTCAGGCTCAGAACAGAAGCAAGGCGAAAGTCGGCACAGCAGCCGCTGAACTGAGTGTGGCGGAGATTAATGTGGCCGAATTAGAAGTACTCCAACACCAGTTGAAGATCGTCGGTAGCAGGCAAGATGAGCTTACGGCAAGAAGAATGCGCCTGCAGAATACCTTCGATGATCTGACGATCAAGAGCCCCATTGATGGCGTGGTCGATGAAACTTTTGTGAACAGTGGCGAATATGTTTATCCAGGCCAGAGAATACTCATGTTACATAATCCAGATGAAGTCTGGATCAAGGCAAATATAAAAGAAACCAACATCAGCAAGCTGCATGAGGGCGCGACTGTTGAGGTTAGTGTTGATGCTTTTCCGAATGAAATATTCAGCGCCCGGGTTGGTAATATTGGCCATGCGGCCACCAGCACCTTCGCCCTGTTGCCAAGCCCTAATCCAAGCGGGAACTTTACAAAGACAACCCAGAGAATAGAGGTCAAGATGAAGCTGGACCCACATGAACGGGAACTAAAGCCGGGGATGATGGTAGAGCTTAAGATAGATACCCGTTGATATGGCGTCATCGCATCGAATCCCTGAAGGTATCGAAGCTTCCGCAAGCGTACTTGCCATGTTCGAGCTTTATGGTCCTGGTTATGTGTGGTTTGCAGTTATTACTTCTTTACTGGGTGCTTTCGCCACCCTCTTAACCGGTACCATTATTAATGTTGCGATCCCTGAAGTGATGGGCGCTTTCGGGATTGGCCAGGACCAGGCGCAATGGTTGTCAACCGGTTTTCTGGCGGCAGGTGCTATCACAATGCTACTGACCGCATGGTCGATTTCCGCGTTCGGTATGCGGGCGATTTATACTTTCTCAATGCTGGTTTTCCTGGGAGGTTCTGTGCTTGGTGGAACAGCACAAACACCCGAAGTTCTCATCTTTTCCAGAATTGTCCAGGGTGCGGCAGCGGGCATTCTTGGTTCCATGGCAATGGTCATCAACTATCAAATCTTCCCGGTGCATCGTCGTGGTGTTGCCATGGGAATTTTTGGGATCGGTCAGGTACTTGCACCTGCATTAGGCCCTGCGCTCGGCGGCTATCTTATTGATAGTTACAGTTGGCGATATGTGTTTTTTCTGGCAGTTCCATTTGCGGTGATTAGTATTCCGCTTGCGTTGATGTTTATGCCACAACGAGAAGGTCACGGACCCATTCCTCCATTCGACTGGATCGGTGTGATTCTCTCGTCACTGTTTCTGGTGACATTTCTGGAAGCCATGTCCAATGGTCAAAGGGAAGGGTGGCAGTCAGAATATATCGTCATGTTATTCGGCGTTGCATTTTGCTCTTTAGTTCTCTTTCTCTGGTGGCAGACTCATGCTAAACATCCCATGCTGGATCTCGCTGTTTTTACATACAAACAATTTTTAGCAGCGGCAATTGTGAGTGTTGTGATTGGTGTAGGTCTTTATGGCTCCACTTTCTTGATACCACTGTTTCTGCAGACCCTACAAGGGATATCCGCGACTGAATCGGGCATGTTGATGTTACCGGCAGGGCTCGCAATGGCAGCGACGTTTCCTTTAGCCGGTGCCTTGAGCGATAGAATTCAGCCACGATTGGTGATTGCCGCAGGATTGATTCTTTTCGCTATTTCAAGTTGGCTAATGCGTCATATCGACGTCAACACACCCTACGCACAAATGGCCCAATGGGCGATCATTGGTCGCATAGGTCTGGCGCTCATCTTTCCAAGTCTCAATGCGGCTTCTCTAACAACACTACCATTGTCTCTCTTGAGTCAGGGATCGGGAGTTATTAATTTTTTGCGACAGTTGGGTGGTGCATTTGGTGTTAATTTACTATCGATTTTTCTGGTGCAAAGAACCGCAGAACACAGCCAGTTGATGACATCCACGCAAGTACCGTCGCCACCAACCCTGGAACTTCTTTTATCGATTCAGGATATGATCTTCGGACAGCGATTAGGCTATTTACTACAATTTGATATGCCTTTTGCGTATCTGTCCGGGGTGATCTACAAGGCGAGCCTTACCATGGCGTTCAGGGAAGGGTTCATGTTGGTCACAGTGATCATGCTACTGTCGATAATTCCGACCTGGTTTATGAAGTTAGATCGGAAGTGATACCAGATTACCTGCTTTAGTAAACCACAGCTTTAGAAAACCACAGTTCTAGAGAACGGGAGGCGTCGGTAGTAGCGGCGTGCCAAGCAGTATCAATCTCTCGTCAGAGAGTCTAACTCGTATGTCGTCATCCTGTTGTAACAATAGCTCTGTCCCCCATTGGTTTTGCGGAGCTGTGACGCGCAAACTACTGTCGTCAACGAGTGGCAGGGGTGTAAAAATGAATTGTAGCCCGCTACCTTTACCGAGATCCTCGTCCCAATCACTCCGGGTCAGGCTCGTCTGCATTCCCGTTGAATTAAACCCGACTAACAGTGATTGAAGACGAGCAGAACCTCGACCGAAAACAAAGGAGAAAATGTCGGGGATCAGAAAGTCCAGCGAAAGCCCAATTTGGTTTTCCTTGATCTTTACATTCTCATAGAGGAAATAGAAACCGGTGGGTGTCGTGTGTATTTGGCTCGGTGGGCCGTATGTTGATAGCACCTCACCATAAGAGGTTGCAAAAGTGGTGTTGATGTCCGGTGGAGGCGTATCAAGATGCGTTGTGAATTGTGAACATGAGCTGAGAACTGTTGATAGCAGTGCGAATACTATTACAGTTAAAAATGACTGCATTGTCAGGATTCGTTTTTACTAATAGAAAACTGCTCCAGTAGCCCATCTTCGTCAAAAAAGAACACGGCACGTTCGTAGTGAACAGTTTCGTCTAATTTGTTATAGACGATAAGTATGGTTCCTTTCCTCTTGGCCACTTCTTTAAGGTAGTAAAATACCTCTCGACCGTGCAGAGCGATAATCTGCGATGGAGGGCCCAGTAATTCCAGTACATCTGCCTGGGTAGTTTCCCGCGGTATGAATGAATCAATCTGATTTTGCCAGTTGTTTTCGACGCCAGCCTGGCTTTCTGTCGACACACAACCTGACACGAGAAGAACCGAACCCAGCAGGAGACAGATGAAGCACGAAGTTCGTAGGTATTCCATAGCGCTAGAGAGTGTTAAAAAGAGTAAGCATTATTTTTGTTCTAACACCACGATGAAAAGAGCGCCCCCAAATGCAGTGAAAGGAAAATGGTTAGGATGCTGCCTGACGGTTTCATATTATCTCCACACACTTAACCTCGCCAGTAGCACAGGAAGGTGCTGCTATTATGATGTTCAGGGTGTGTTGGCATCAAACACTTCATTTAGTCTGGAGTCAAGGGATCAATACCCTGCTAGACCCCTGTTCGTTTAGTTCCCAGTCCATCGCGTTGTAACATGTTGCTCTGCCATCAGCGGGAAAAGCATCACCCGTCCTTCGTTAAGATCGAACAGAGGCTATTTTTAGACGAGAATTCATCGCTCGACTTTAATTACAAGTTCGCAGTATTCTCATCTTATCGGCGAAGTTCAAATTGTAGAAAGATCAATTGAAAGCAATATTGATACAGGGGAATGTGATGAGCAAAGACAACAACGAAAAAATTCTGGATGATATCGTAACGCTCAACCCCGTGATTGGTTTGTCTATGGAGGATGTTCTCGCAGCCGGTAAAGTAATGTTGAAGCAAGGCGCAACTCAGCCAGCCATATTTGCTGAGCATGTCACCAAATTATGGCGCGATTTTGTCGAGATTGGTCTCAACCAATCGGACCTGGCC